>NZ_MLAO01000006.1 GCF_002272835.1 Helicobacter sp. 11S03491-1 | reverse complement strand
TGTATTGGGCTCCATTAACATTATTTGCACTGATAGTATCTGTAGTTCCTGCCCTCACATCAGCCATCAAACGAAAGACACCATTTTCTCCGGTGATGGTATTGACTGAAAGAGTGCGAGGGGTATAATTGGGAGATTCAAGACGATAGGATACCCCATCATTAGCTATTTTTGTAAAATCAACAACTGCAAGTCTTTCAATATTGTTATATTGATTTTCTACCACTTCAGTTAAGTTATTTGTATCTAATGTAACAATTTTGGAAGTAGCATTTAAAAACCACTTCCCTCCATTATTGAGATAGAGTTCAACATTTGATCTGGAGCCGGGCGCAATTGAGACTCTGCCTTCAAAGTAACTTTGAGGATTATCTAAGTTAATATTAATATTTCCTTTTGAACCTGCTTCAGCAGAGAGGTCTCCTTTGAGTTGGATAATGTTTTTAGGGTCAAGAGTTTGCCCTGTAGCCTCGTTATAGTTAAGATAAACAGCCCCATCTCCTTCCAGACTAAAAATCATTCGATACCCTCTGCCACTTTTGACTCCTGCGCCAAATCCTTCTGAAGGTTGCATTTTAGATACATCAATGAATACATTTTTGGTAAATTTAAAATAACCCCCTGTAGGACCATTAGAAGTAAAAACTCCTCTTTGGATATAAACATCAGGGCTTGCAATAAGTGAAAAATTAGCATTAATATCAAAATTAGCATTTGTCCTATCAGATGCTTGTGAACGTGTCATTATCATCCCTTCAAGTCCATTACCTACTTTTTGAATCTGATTAACATTAAAGATAAGATTCCCTCCATTAATTGTATAGGTATTTCCATTTTGTCCTCTAAAAATAGGTCCGGAAAAGCCTAAAATAAAGCCTTTAGAATCAACATTAACAGTAACTGTTGCGTTAGGATCAATATTCATTGTGGTATAGCCATCAAACATTATGCCGGTAAAATTAGCAGGAAATTTATCGGTTGTTTCTAAGGTAAAATCTTCATTGATTGTGGTATCTGCAGTGTAAGTAGATTGCAATTGGTTAAGTGTGCCTGTAAAACCAAAACAAAAAGTTGGAATTAAAATAAATATAAAAGTATATGCAAAGATATGAGAACACAATGAAGTAAAAAATTCTTTAATATTTAATTTCAAATTAATTCTCGCAAATTTTTCTTTTTTTCACAGGATAACAGATAAAACTATAGATTTTATTTTTACATATATATATGTATTTGTATCGGCTAATATCAAGTTATTTTTAGAGAAATTAGACTAGAATCTTAAAAATATTTTGAGGAAAAATATGCCAAAAAGAGAAGATATAAAAACAATACTTTTGATTGGATCTGGTCCTATCGTGATTGGTCAGGCTTGCGAATTTGATTATTCGGGCACTCAGGCTGCCAAAACACTTAAATCTTTGGGCTATCAAGTAGTTCTTATTAATTCCAATCCCGCTACAATTATGACCGATCCGGAATTTGCTCATCGCACCTATATAGAACCTATCACAGAAGAAATAGTTGCCAATATTATTAAAAAAGAAAAAGTAGATGCAATATTGCCGACAATGGGGGGGCAAACAGCACTTAATATTGCCATGAGTATGTATGAAAAAGGTATGCTTGAGGGAATTGAATTTTTAGGGGCAAACCCTAGCGCAATTAAAAAAGGTGAAGATAGACAAGCCTTCAAAGAAGCAATGCTTAAAATTGGCATGGATTTGCCTAAGAGTCGCTATGCTTATGATGAAAATGAAGCCCTGGAAGCTGCCAAAGAAATTGGCTTTCCCCTTATTATTCGGGCAAGCTACACTCTTGCAGGTGGAGGGAGTGGGGTTGCTTATAATATTGATGAATTTAAAATTTTAGCTCAAAATGGACTAGAAGCCTCCCCAATTAATGAAATTTTAATTGAAGAATCTCTGCTTGGTTGGAAAGAATATGAAATGGAAGTAATTCGAGATAGGGCAGATAATTGTATTATTGTGTGTTCTATTGAAAATTTTGATCCTATGGGGGTGCATACAGGAGATAGCATTACAATTGCTCCGGCTCTTACGCTTACAGATAAAGAATACCAACGCATGCGAGATGCAAGTTTTGCTATCTTGAGGGAAATTGGCGTAGATACAGGTGGGAGTAATGTGCAATTTGCTGTAAATCCTCAAACAGGAAGAATGATTGTAATTGAAATGAATCCGCGTGTAAGTCGAAGTTCTGCGCTTGCTTCTAAGGCTACAGGATATCCTATTGCTAAAGTGGCTACGCTTTTATCCGTGGGTTATCGTTTGGATGAGATCAAAAATGATATTACAGGCACACCGGCAAGTTTTGAACCTAGCATTGATTATGTTGTAACCAAAATTCCCAGATGGACATTTGAAAAATTTCCTCAAACAGATTCCACTTTGACCACATCAATGAAAAGTATCGGGGAAGTAATGGCTATTGGGGGGAATTTTTGTGAGTCTGTTCAAAAAGCTATTTGTAGTTTAGAAACGGGCTTATGCGGGTTTGAATCTATTAGTAATGATTTGGAATTTATCAAAAAAGAAATTCGGCGACCTAATGCCAATCGATTGCTTTATATTGCTGATGGTTTCCGACAAGGACTCAGCATCAAAGATATTTACGACCTTAGCAGCATCGATCCATGGTTTTTAAATCAAATTTATTCAATCATCTCTCAAGAATCTATCATTACTTCAGAAATGCTTCAAGATCCAAAGCAAATGCGAAAAATCAAATCAATAGGCTTTAGCGATAAAATGATTGCTAAGTTAATCAATAGAAATGAAAAAATGGAGATGAGCGAAGTTGAAATTTATCAAGCAAGAAATCAATTAGGCATCCAAGCAGTCTATGAAGAGGTAGATACTTGCGCAGCAGAGTTCCCTTCATTGACCCCTTATCTTTATTCTACTATACCTACAGATGATTTTCTCCGGAGCCATTTTTTAGAGTTTAATCCTAGAGATTCAAAACAAAATCAAGAAGAATCTAAAAAAGTTATGATTATTGGTGGAGGTCCTAATCGTATAGGGCAAGGGATTGAATTTGATTATTGCTGTGTGCATGCAAGTTTTGCTTTAGGGGATATGAAAGTAAAAAGCATTATGTATAATTGTAACCCTGAAACAGTTAGCACAGATTATGATACAAGCGATGTTTTATATTTTGAACCTATTGATTTTGAACGCGTACGATCTGTTGTAGAAAGAGAAAAACCTGATGGGATTATTGTGCATTTTGGTGGGCAAACTCCCTTGAAACTTTCTAAAAACCTCACAAAAATAGGAGCTAAAATTATTGGCACTACAGCAAGAGTGATTGATATTGCTGAAGATAGAGAAAAATTTTCTGCTTTTGTGCAAGAGAATAATTTAAGACAACCTGAAAATGGGACTGCTTTCAACAAAGAAGAAGCTTATGTGATTGCAAACAAAATCGGTTTTCCTGTTTTGGTGCGCCCTAGCTATGTTTTGGGCGGGCGGGCTATGAGAATCGTTCATAATAGTGAGGATTTACGTTTGTATATGGAGGAGGCTGTCAAGGTTAGCGAAAATTCTCCGGTATTGATTGATAAATTTCTAGATCGTGCTATTGAGCTTGATGTGGATGCTATTTGTGATGGTAAAGATATTTATATTGGCGGGATTATGCAGCATATTGAGGAAGCAGGGATTCACTCCGGGGATTCAGCAAGTTCATTGCCTACAATCAGTATTGAACAGAGCTTACTTGAAGAGATTGAAGACACTACAGCCAAAATAGCCCTCAAATTAGGTGTTATTGGATTGATGAATGTCCAATATGCCATTTATAAAAATGAGGTTTATTTGATTGAAGTCAATCCGCGTGCAAGCAGGACTGTTCCGTTTGTGAGCAAAGCAACAGGACTTCCTCTTGCCAAAGTAGCCACACGTGTGATGTGGCAAGGCAATTTAAAAGAATGTCTGGAATATTATGATCATTTTAATATCGTGCGTTTTCAAAGGGGCATCTACAAGCCTAAAAAAATGGATCATATTGCCCTCAAAGAATCCGTATTTCCATTTAATAAGCTTTATGGAGCAGATTTACTGTTGGGTCCGGAAATGAAAAGCACAGGAGAAGTAATGGGGATTAGCAAAAATTTTGGATTAAGCTTTGCTAAGAGCCAAATTGCTTGTAAAAATTCTCTTCCCCAAAAAGGACAAATTTTTATCTCATTAAGCGAGCAAGATAAACTTGAAGCTCATAAAATGGCGCAAAAATTTATTGATTTAGGTTTTAGAATTTGCGCTACAGAAGGTACTCATAATGCTTTGGAAGCTAAGGGAATCCCCTCAACAAAGGTCCTTAAAATTTCTGAGGGTCGCCCAAATATACAAGATTTGATGGCTAATGGAGAGATTGTAATGGCAATCAATACAGGGGATAGCAAATCCAACAAGGAAGATGCCAAGCTCATTCGCATTCAAGTATTGAAAAATTTGATTTCTTATTTTACAACATTAGCAGGAGCAGAAGTTGCTACCCAAGCTTTAAGTGAGATGGAAAAAGCAGATGTAAATGAAGCTATTGCCTTGCAAGATTATTTGTGTTAATGGATGCTAAATTTATCTATCTTACTCAGAGTGATACTACAGCAGGTTTATTGAGTGCAGATCCTTTCAGATTAAATCAAATTAAAGGGAGACAGCCATATAAGCCTATTTTAGCTGAAGTTGATTGTTATGAGACACTTAAAAAATTCACAAGAGTGCCTGTTTTGTTTAGAAATCGTGTGCGGCGATCACAAAAAACTACTTTTATCTATCCCAATCATCAATCATTTCGCGTTGTAAAAGATGAATCTCATTTGATGTTTTTAAGAAAATTTTCGATCATGTATTCTTCTTCTGCAAATAAAACCGGATCTGTTTTTGATATTCAAGAAGCAATAAAAATGTGCGATATTATAGTTATAGATTCAAGAGGCATTTTTGCAGGGATTCCATCAAAAATTTTTAAGATTAATAAAATTAAGATTAAAAAAATCAGATAGAGTATTTATTATTGATATAAAATTATATAATAATTATCTAATAAAGAGGAATTAAATGAAAAAATTTTTTATTCTTTTGTTTTTTATACTCATGGTTAGCGTAAATGCTAGTGATAAGGAGAATAAATTAGGTATTTTTATCGGGCTTAATATTGGAGAATTTGGATTGTTTAAAAAATCCGGTTTGAAATCTTTAGATACGCAAAGTCATTCTCAGAATTCTGCAGATAGCAGTATGAATGGTGTTGATAATTTGGGTTTGAGAATTGGCTATCAAGTTATGGGTTCTTATAATGGGGTGTGTTTTTATGGTCACATGGATTATAGTAATTTTAATTTGGATTTTTATGGGCACAAAAATGTTTCTATGATCCGATACGGGGCTTATGTTGATTATTTGCTCAATCTTCTTGAGACAGGCAATTCTCATAATGGAGGGATTTTTTTAGGTGTTGGCTATGAATGGATAGGCGGGAGTTTTGGCAAATATATTGAAGATTTGCCAAATAGTTCTGAATCTATAAGTGTCGAAAAAAATTTGCATGGTTTTTTGATGAATATTGGACTTGCAAACATTTTTTTTGACAAACATCGGGTTGAAGTTGGAGTTAAATTCCCTTTTTATGTTCTATATTTTGCAGAATATAAGCTTAAAAATCCTGCCAACACAGGATCTCTTGATATTTTTGGAGACTATTATGTCAGCTATAGTTATATTTTTTAGTTATTATTTGTTATAAAGGTTTTGAAGGTATGTTTTTAAAATGAGAGTCGATAAATTTATAAACATAGTCAATATTGTCAAAAAACGATCTATTGCCCAAGATATGTGTAATACAGGTGTTGTATGCGTGAATGGCGTAGTTGCAAAGTCCGGCCGTGATGTAAAAATAGGTGATGTGATTGAAATAAAATATTTGGATAATCCCAGACGATATAAAGTGCTTGATATCCCACTTACTAAAAGTATTCCAAAATCTCAAAGTCAAATATATGCTAGAGAAATTTAGTTTATAAATCCTGTTGTAAAAAGAGTGATAAGTAAAACAGGAGGGGTAATGATAAACCCAATTTTGCAATATTGCAGCCATGATATTTTTATTTTTTTGGTAGCTAAGACATGAAGCCACAGAAGTGTCGCCAGAGATCCAATGGGGGTAAATTTAGTGCCCAGATTACATCCAATAATATTGCTAAAAGCAAGATAATTCAAATGAGTGTCTTTGATGGCAATATCTTGTATCATGACAGTTGGCATGTTGTTCATCGTTGCTGAGAGAAAAGCAGAAATCACACCAATACCAAGAGTGGCCATTAATTTTCCTTGCATATCCAGCCATAATATTAATTGACTTAAATAATTGCTTACTCCGGCATTTTTAAGCCCATACACAACAATATATAAACCAATGCTAAAATATACAACTTGCCAAGGGGCAGATTTTAAGACTTCAGTGATTTTGAGTGCTTGATGGTATTTGGCAATCATGAGAAATACTATTGATCCTCCCAAAGCAAAAAGACTTATAGGCAAATGATAAATGTCTCCAACCACAAAACCTATCAAAAGCAGTCCTAAAAATCCCCAAGAAAAACCAAACAAAAAAGAAGATTTAATAGCAGTTGCCGGACTTGGAAGGCAAGAAGCGTCAAAAGATTTTTGAAGTATTTTTCCAAAATACAAATAAAGCACTAAAATTGAAGAAATAATGGCTACTAAATTGGGTATAAACATTGTTTTTGCATATTCAACAAAGCTGATTTGAAAAAAACTTGCAGTAATAATATTGGTGAGATTAGACGTGATAAGGGGGTTTGATGTGGTATCTACAATAAATCCCACTCCTAAAACAAAAGCAATAAGTGTTGGTTTTTGCGCTTGAAGATGTTTCATCAGCGCAAATATAATAGGGGTTAGAATAAGCACTGCTCCATCATTAGCAAGTATGGCTGAGAGGATAGATCCAAATACCAAGATAAAAACAAAAAGTTTTTTGGGATTTTTGAAGCTATGTTTGGCAATCCATAGGGCAATGGATTCAAAAAAACCGATTTTATCTAAGATTATTGAGAGAATGATTAGCCCCACTAAGCTAAAGGTTGCATTCCAAACCATTTCTACCACAAATAAGGCATCCTTGAGACTGACTGTTTGCCCTAACAATGAAATCCCTGCTCCCATCAAAGCAATGCTGCCAAATCCCAAACCAAAAGGTCTGCAGATAACTCCTGCCATTGTGAGAATAAAAATTATTAATGAAAGTAACAAAATGATACCTTAAATAAAATTTTATAGAATAGATTTTATCATATAGAAATGATATTATGAATTATATGTTAAAAGTTTTAAATATTATTGCTATCTTTTCTCTGTGATTTTCTAATGAAGATTTAAGAAATAAATCAAATTTTTAGTTCATTTTTTGTAAAATAGCCTGGAAATTCTATCTATAACAATAAGGATTCTGATGGACTATAAAGATACACTCATACTCCCTCAAACTGATTTTCCCATGAGAGGTAATTTGCCTATAAATGAGCCACTTAGATACCATAAATGGCAAAAAAATAGAGTTTATGACAAAATGAAAAATAATCGAATCCAAGCAGAAAAAAATGCCCAAACCTTCAATCTCCATGATGGTCCTCCTTATGCCAACGGACATTTGCATATCGGGCATGCACTCAATAAAATTCTTAAAGATATTGTTGTAAAATACCACTATTTTCAAGGGAAAAGCATCCGTTATACACCCGGATGGGATTGTCATGGATTGCCTATTGAACAGCAAGTAGAAAAAAAACTTGGTAAGGAAAAAAAAGACACTCTTCCTAAACAAAAAATTCGCGAGCTTTGCAGGGCGCATGCAAGTGAATTTATTGCTATTCAATCAGGAGAATTTCAACAACTAGGTGTCTTGGGGGATTTTGAAAACCCTTATAAGACAATGGATTTTTCGTTTGAAAATGATATTTATAAAGTTTTATGTGAAGTGGCTATGAGTGGTCTCCTTAGCGAAAGAAGTAAGCCAATTTATTGGAGTTGGGCTTGCCAAACAGCTCTAGCAGATGCTGAAGTGGAATATAAAGATAAAGAATCTGATTCTATTTTTGTTGCTTTTCCTTTAAAATCAGATGCCTTGTCTAAATTGGGAGTTTTGCAAGCATCAGTAGTGATTTGGACGACAACACCTTGGACATTACCGGCAAATACAGGTATTGCATTAAAACCAAATCAAAAATATGTTCTTACTCAAAAAGGTTTTATTGTTGCAAAAGATTTGCATCAAAAGCTTGTAGAAAATGGCGTTGTAGATAGTGAGATTTCCAAAGAATTTCTTTCTAATGAACTGGAAAGATTCCACGCCAAAAATCCTCTCAATGGAAGAGATTCTATGTTGGTGTTAGGAGAATATGTAAGTATGAATGATGGGAGTGGCGCTGTGCATATGGCTCCTGCACATGGTGAAGAGGACTATTATGTGGGTTTAAAATATGATATGCCTGTTCTCATGGCAGTTGATGATAAAGGTTGTTTCAATGAGTTTATTCTCAAAGAGGGGCTTTTACCGGAGGAATTTGTGGGCACCCATATTTTTAAAGCTCAGAAAAAAATCCTTGAAATGTTAGGGGATTCTCTTTTAAAACATACTAAAATTATTCATTCTTACCCGCATTGTTGGCGATCTCATGAACCTGTTATTTACCGTGCTACAACTCAATGGTTTATTTTGATGGATAAACCTTTCAGAAATGGAAAAACATTAAGAGAAGTGGCACTGGATGCGATTGATGAAACTGTTTTTTATCCTCAAACAGGCAAAAATCGTATCCGAACAATGGTCGAAAATCGGCCGGATTGGTGTATCTCAAGACAAAGAGATTGGGGTGTACCAATTGCATTTTTTAGAGATAAAAAAAGTGGTGAGCCCATCTTTGATATTGAGGTTTTTGATCATTTATCAAGTATCTTTGAAAAAGAAGGTTGTGATGCATGGTGGAGCAAGGAAATAAAAGATCTCTTGCCTCCTTCATGGGTGCTGAAGGCTAACGATCTTGAAAAAGGCAAGCATATTTTAGATGTATGGTTTGATAGTGGGAGTACCTGGAGTGCTGTTTTGAAAACACATAAAAATAATCCCAAATATGATGGAGGTACTTATCCGGCTGATGTGTATTTGGAGGGAAGCGATCAACACAGAGGGTGGTTTCAAAGCTCTTTATTATTAAGCTGTATCCTTGAGGGCAGAGCTCCTTTTAAATCTATCATCACACATGGTTTTACTGTTGATGAAAATGGTGAAAAAATGAGTAAATCTAAAGGCAATGTTATTGGACTAGATACAATTTTAAAAGAATATGGCAGTGATATTTTGAGACTTTGGGTTGGGATGAATGATTACCAAAATGATTTAACAGTTTCAACAAATTTTTTTAAACAAATTGCTGAGCAATACCGAAAAATTCGCAATACTTTTCGATTTTTACTTGCCAATACAGAGGGGTTGGAAACTTTTGTGGGGTATCATGAATTAGGTCAAATTGATCGCTGGATTGTGAGTAGGGCAGATGAAGTTTTTAGACAAGTTGATGAACTCTTTGGAAAATACGATTTTGTAAAAGCGCTGGGAATTTTGATGACATTTTTAAGCAATGAGCTTAGCGGGATTTATCTGGATTTGTGCAAGGATAGTTTATATTGTGATAATAAAACATCTCTGACACGTAGGGCACATCAAAGTGCAATGGCGGCAATTGGACGAAATTTAGCCCATCTTTTAGCCCCGGTTTTAACTTATAGCGCAGATGAAGTTTTGGAATTTGCTCCAAAAGTTATGAAGGGCAATATAGAAGATGTTTTTGATTTAGATAAGTTAGATTTAAAGGTATTATTTGACCTTGAATTGAAGGTTGATTTTGAAGAACTTTTAAAGATTCGCTCCGGTTTTGGCGAGGCTATTGATATGCTTAAAAAAGATAAAGTAATAAAGTCTTCTTTAGAACTTTGTGTTGGCGTAGAAGAAAATATATTCGAAAATCTTGATACATGGCTTATTGTTAGTGAGATAGTCCCTTCTTCTTTGGCATCTCAAAATAATGTTATCAAAACATTTGAAGTGAGCACTGAAAATAAAGAAAAAAAATTTTTAATTTTTAAATCATCCAAACAGAAGTGTCCCAGGTGTTGGAGATATGTTTGTGCTTCTGAAGAAAAGCTTTGTAAAAGATGTCAAGGGGCGCTTTGAATCTAATAAGGTTGCAAGAGAAAAAAGGATATATAGATGGGATTTGAAATTTTTGGAATCAAATTCTTTGATTTTAGCCGGCCTTTTGGCTATCCGGAAGTGTTTAGTACAATCATTATCGTATGTTTATTGGCATATATAGGGTTTTTTATTTTAAAAATAAAATCAAAAAAATAACTTTTTATCCGGTATTACTAAAAATACAATATTAATAATTTGTCGATATGATGTTGCGTATTAAGTTTAAGCTGGAGTTAAGATGTCGTTTTTACTTGTTCGAAAAATCCAAATATACAGATTTCATTAGCTATGAAAAAAATAATTCTTTATGGACTGGTTTTTATATTAGGCGTGATTGTTTTATTTTTGGGAGCAAGTAATGTTGCTTGGGTTGGAGGGATAAAAAATATTTATTATCATATTTTTTATCACCAACCTTTGAGTGCTGATGGGGTAATTATTTATGAAGTTCGTCTTCCCAGAATTATACTTGCTATTATTATAGGGGGTATTTTATCAGGATCAGGGGCAGTGATGCAAAGTATTTTCAAAAATCCCTTAGTTGATCCGTTTTTATTGGGTATTTCTTCCGGGGCAGCATTTGGATGTGCTATTTCTATTGGTTTGTTTGAGAATCTTCCTTTAGGGATTTTGGCTTTTGTTGGGGCATTAGGAGCATCTTTTGTGGTGATTGTTGTTGGGAGACTTGCGGGAGGATCAAATGTTTCTTTGGTGCTTTCAGGAGTGGTACTTTCAGCATTTTTATCTGCGCTTAGTGGTTTGGTAAAGTTTTTTGTTGATCCTCAAAAAGCCCAAGCAATTGTAGTGTGGCTTTTAGGGAGTCTTTCTCTTGCTAATTGGGAAAATGTAGGGATTGCTTTATTGGGATTTATTGTGGGGTTTATCCCACTTTTTTTACTTCGTTGGAAAATCAATCTTTTAGGTTTGGGCGATGGAGAATGTATATCATTGGGGATTTCTCCTTCAAAAATGCGTTTTATTTGCATTACTTGTGTGAGTTTCGCTTGCGCTTTGGCTGTAAGTGTAAGTGGGACTATTGGGTGGATAGGTCTTGTTGTCCCCCATTTAGCCAGAGTTATATTTGGATCAGATATGCGTTCATTATTAACAGGATCAATTGGTTTGGGTGCATTGATATTATTGGGGGCAGATAGTATTGCTCGAACATTGACTTCTTATGATCTGCCTGTAGGGATTATTACTGCTGTTTTAGGCGCTCCTTTCTTTATTTTTTTATTGGGTAAATTTGCAGGTAAATGGAATCACTAGATGAATATTTTAGAGATCAAGGACTTAAGCTTTAATTATGGGAAAAATCATATTTTAGAAGATATTTATTTATGTTCCAAACAAGGGAGTATTAGTGCTATTTTAGCTCCTAATGGGACAGGGAAAACAACATTATTCCATAATATTTTAGGGATACTAAAACCTTTAAAAGGAAGTATCCGGGTAAAAGATGAAAATATCTTGGGTTTAGGGGCAGCCGGTAGAGCTCATTATATTTCTTATGTACCTCAAGAATGGCAAAGCCCATTTAATTACAATGTCTTAGATATTATTATAATGGGACAAACTCATAAAATGGGATTATTTGGAATGCCAACAATAAATGATAAAAATAAAGCTTTGGAATTAATGGAAGAAATGAATATCGCTCATCTTCAAAATCATGGTATCAATCAACTTAGTGGGGGACAGCGTCAAATGGTTTTGCTTGCACGTGCTTTATTTCAGGAATGTCCTGTGCTTTTACTGGATGAACCAACTTCTCATTTAGATATCAAAAATCAAACTTTGCTTTTTCATCATCTCAAAAATCAAGTTCGTAAAAAATCTCTTTCAGTTCTCATTAATATCCATGATCCTAATCTTGTAAGCGCATATGCAGATGAAGTATATATGATCAAAAATGGGAAAAATTTTTGTAATGGACATGTGAATGAAGTAATGAATGCACAGAATTTAAGTCAATTGTATGAGGTTGGAATAGAGATAGGTTATATCCATAATCGTCCCTTCATCCATGCTTATTGATTTGGTATTTTTTTTGCTTAGAAAGGGTAATTATTCCAAAAGGATTTCGAAATGATGCGTGCATTATATACAGCTACTACAGGGATGTTAGGGCAGCAGCTCCAAATTGATACGACTTCAAATAATATTGCTAATGTCAAAACAACAGGGTATAAAAAACAAAGGGCAGAATTTAATGATTTATTTTATCAAGCGCTTCAATATGCCGGAACAGCTACAAGCGAAACTACACTTTCGCCTACAGGGATAGAAGTAGGCTTAGGTGTGCGTCCGGGCGCAATTAATAAAATGTTTTCTCAAGGTAGCCCTCAAGAAACAGAAAATAATTTGGATATTGCCATAACAGGCAAAGGATTTTTTCAAATACAACTTCCTGATGGAAGTATTGCTTATACAAGAAGTGGAAATTTCAAACTTGATGATCAAGGTAATGTTGTAACAAGTGAGGGGTATTTGCTTTTGCCCCAAATCACTGTTCCCCAAGATGCTACACAGATTAATATTGGGACAGATGGGACGGTGAGTGTTGTGCAAGGAAACCGGGGATTGAGTAATGTTTTAGGACAAATTGAAATTGTAAATTTTATAAATCCTGCAGGGCTTCATGGACTAGGCGATAATCTTTATATCAACACAAATGCTTCCGGAGATCCTATAGCGGGAGTTGGCGGTACAGATGGATTAGGACAATTGCGACAAGGGTTTTTGGAATTAAGCAATGTAAAATTGGTAGAAGAGATGACTGATCTCATCACAGGGCAACGTGCCTATGAAGCTAATTCCAAGTCAATTCAAACAGCAGATTCAATGCTCCAAACCGTAAATAACCTCAAACGATAATCCGGTTTATTGATATTGAATTATTTGAAAGATTTTATAATGATTGATATAACCGGAGTTTTAATTTCTAATTAAAAATAAAAGAGGGATAACTAAAAATTATTATTCAAAGCTTTTGTATGAATTTGATTTTTTAAAGTTAATAAATATCATGATATTGATTGTTAATTTTAGACATATTAAGAGTCTTCAAAAATTAAAAATCAAGAAATTTTTTTTAAGTTTTAAATGTTATAATCTTAGAATTTTTTAAAAAAGTTTGAAAGTAGGGCATGAATGAAGATACTTCTCATAAATAATGATGCTATGGTGGGGAAGCTTTTTGAGACAATTGCTAAAAAAATAGGCTTAGAACTTGTTGTCCAAAAAGGGCTGGAGACACCAAATTTAGAAGATGATTTTTTCTTATTTGTCAATGAAGGGGTTGAGGGAAATTTTTCAGATTTTATTTCAAATTTTAAACCTGTTGCTACTTGCTACTTACATAAGCGCACTTCTTCGGGTATAGAAGGGTTTGAATTTTATGTTAAAAAGCCGTTTTTACCTACTGAGATTTTGGATATTATGAAGACAAAATTAGCTGATTTTGGAATTGATACGACAATGACAAGCAGTATTACAAGAGATGACTTGGAGATTTTGCCTTCTTATGCGCAAGATGATTTTGATTTAGATGAACTGGATGATTTTGATCTGGATGAATTAACAGGAATTCAAGCAGATACTTCCACCAAAGAATCTTCAAACCAAAAATTAAAACAAAAAGATCCTCAAACTCCCCTTGTTTCTAAAGATCTTGACATGAGCGATTTGGAAGAAATCAAGAACTTTGATTTAGATAACATTCAAGATGATATTCTTGATGATAATATGCAAAATCAAAATACTCAAGAAATTTTTGAAATCAAAGATGAAAATTCCGGGCAAACTGGCGATATTTCCCAAACGCAACTACAAAGCAAACTTGATGAAAATTTAAAAAACATCTCTCTTGCAGATAGCCCGGATTCTCAAGATATCAAAGATGATTTTGATGAAAATATCCATGATAACCATGGAGATATTGAAGAGGGCAAAGAGATTAAAGAAGAAAAAGAAGAGTTAGAAGATTTTTCTTTAAATGAGTTTGAAGATTTTGATGAAGATAGCGCTCATGAAGATGCCGACAAACACAGTGATATTGAAATAGACAAAGCCTTTCAAAACTCTTCAAATGTATTAGATAAAAATCAAATTGATGAGATTAAAAAGATTTTAGATGAAACTCAAAGTGAGGAAAATCCAATGGAATCAACAGATAAAATTGACAATTTTGAGGATATTAATGAAAGGGATATTATGAATGCGCTTAAAGATAGTGTAGATGATATAATAGATGCAACAAAATCTCAAGGAAATGAAAAGATGGAAGAAGATTCTCAAGATATACAAAATATGGATTCTACTCAAAACAACCTGGAGCAAGATCGTCAAAATATTTCCGGCAATCAGCCCTCATTCGATAAAAATATTCAAGATTTGATAAAGAATACATCTGTTGATACTCTTAAATCGCTTTTAGATGGGATGGAACTCACTATCAATATTAGTTTTCCCCATAGAGACAAATAATGGATAATGGTGGGATTTTGGTCTTGTCAGGACCTAGTGGTTCCGGAAAAAGCACTTTATGTAAATTTTTGCAAGAGAGTATCCCCAATATTTATTTTTCTATTTCTACAACTACGAGAAATCCCAGAGAAGGTGAGGAGAAGGGGCAACATTATCATTTTGTTTCTCAAGGAGAATTTTTAAGAGATATTAAAGAAAATAAATTTCTAGAATACGCAGAAGTACATGGAAATTATTATGGCACTTCACTTACACCAATACAAGAGGCTTTGAAGTTAGGGAAGTTGGTTGTTTTTGATGTAGATGTCCAAGGACATCAAGGTATTAAAAATTATTATAAAAACTCTGTGCGATCAATTTTTATCACTACGAAGAATAAACAAGTCCTAAAAGAAAGATTAAATTCCAGACATACAGATTCCCAAGAGACAATTGAGCTTCGTTTAATGCATGCTTATAATGAAATGAAACATATAGATGAATTTGATTATTTAATCATTAATGATGATATTCAAGTAGCAAAAGAAGCTATTATCTGTATTGCAAAATCTTTGCCTTATATTCAAAACATCAGTAATTCCAAGCAATTATGTAAAAAATGGTTAGAAAATTTATAATATTTAATGAAGAATGTTTGTTCTTGGGAGTGATATAGCCTTGTTTATTTCATATTGAATTTTAAAATCATTAGTGAGTAAAATTAACGATGAAAACGTAGATATTTATCGTTAAATAGCAATTTTGGCTTTAGATTAAAAAGAAAAATTTAGAATGATAAGATTGAATTTTCATACAGTAAATTTATAATTTGTGAAAGGCAAGAATGATTTGTGAAAATTTTTTAGAATGCGGAGGATGTCAGATTGATCAAGATTATCACGTTCAGTTTTCTCAAAAATTTCAAATTTTTCAATCTCTTTTTGAGCATAAGATTCAAGATTTAGAAATATTTTACTCTCCTCCTACCGGGTTTAGAGCAAGAGGAGAATTTCGTCTTCATAGAGAAAATTCTAAAGTTTATCTATCCATGAATACATATGGGAAAAATAATCGTGTCAAAATCTCATCTTGCCCAATTTTGCTTCCTATTTTGCAAGAAAAGCTTGAAATACTTCTGGCATTTATTAATACTGATCATTTGCTGGAACATAAACTTTATGGAATAAAAATTTTAGGGGGGTTAAGCGGAGATAGTGTCATAACTCTTATTTATCATAAAAAATTAGATAATCTTTGGGAAGAGTCTGCTACAAGACTTTCTCAAGATATGAGATGTTCTCTTATAGGTCGTAGCAGAGGGCAAAAAATTATTATTGGCAAAGACTATATCCGGGAGTCTCTATGGATTGGGCAACAAAATTATTTTTATATCCATCAAGAAAGTGGGTTTTCCCAACCCAATCCCTATACCAATATTCAAATGATTGAGTTTGTTCTTTCTAAACTCCCCCCTGCTTTTCAAAGTGATATGTTAGAAATGTATTGCGGGAGTGGAAATTTTACAATCCCTCTAGCCAAAAGATTTCAAAAAGTTTTTGCTACAGAAGTGGTAAAGTCATCTATCCAAACCCTTAAGATCAATGCTGTAAATAATAATGTTCAAAACATTATTGCTAGCCGACTTAGCGGATTAGAAACACTAGAAGCACTAAGTTACAAAAGAGATTTTTTTCGTTTGAGAAAGGTTTGTTTGGAAGATTTTAATTTTTCTCATATTTTTTTAGATCCTCCAAGAAGTGGCATCAAAGATCCACAAATGTTAGCCTTCATTCAAAAATTCAAGCATATTATCTATATTTCTTGCAACCCTTTTTCTCTCAAGCAAGACTTTGCCACTCTTCTTCAGACCCATCGTATTAAGCATAGTGCTCTTTTTGATCAATT
The DNA here is from genome assembly GCF_002272835.1 of Helicobacter sp. 11S03491-1. Classification (NCBI taxonomy): domain Bacteria; kingdom Pseudomonadati; phylum Campylobacterota; class Epsilonproteobacteria; order Campylobacterales; family Helicobacteraceae; genus Helicobacter; species Helicobacter sp. 11S03491-1. Next base: position 97,455 of record NZ_MLAO01000006.1, on the reverse strand, counting down.
CCCCTATACACATCATCTTGAATGTGGTTTTATGCTTGAGAGATTTTGATGTTTGCCAATAAAATGCAAAACAATACATCCTGCTAAACTAATAAGGGCGATTGGTATGAGGGCATAGGTGAAGCTCCCGCTCCAATCTCTAATAATGCCAATCAGCCAAGAACCTATAAAACCTGCTAAATTTCCAATCGAATTTACTTCAGCAAGTCCAAATGCCACAAGCCCTGCAGGTAAATATTCTCCTCCTAATGCCCAAAAAGGTCCCTTGAACATATAAGTAGCACTCACAGCGATAATAAGAGATAAAATAACCAATAAAGCATATTCAAATACAAAAGCAATGACAATCAGAAAAAACATGACTAAAAATAATGAAATTTTACTATGCCAAATTCTCTCATTTTTCAAATCCGAATGCCTGCCCCACAAAATCATCATCACACAGGCTATACCAAAGGGTAGGGCATTGAGAAACCCCGTTGCCAGAGATTGGAAACCTAAAGATTTGATAATGACAGGTTGCCAAATAGAAAGACATTGAGAAGCTCCGGAAGCACCTGCATAAGCGAGTGATAAAGCCAAAATTCTTTTATTAAAAAAATTCTTTAAATTAATGGAAGATTTTTTGGATTCTCCGGGGGATGGAATTGTTTTTGTAGTTATGTATTGTTTTTCTTCGTCGCAAAGCCAATTAGCATCAGAGGGTTTATTGGGCAAAAACATAATGACTAATATTCCCAAAATAACTGCAGGGAGTCCTTCAAGTAAAAATAACAATTGCCAATCTTTAAGTCCCCATAATCCGTCTAATGTCAGTATATAGGCTGAAATAGGAGAACCAACAAAACTTGATAGAGGAATAGCAACCATAAAAATGGCAATGATTTTAGCTCGATATTTTGGAGGGAACCAATAAGTGATATAAAGAATAATACCCGGAAAAAACCCGGCTTCAGCAACTCCTAAAAGCAATCGGATTGCATAAAATGATTTTTCTCCGCTTATAAACATACCGCAAGCTGAAATAATTCCCCAACTTATCATGATTCTGCCAATCCAAATTCTAGCCCCTATTTTTTCAAGCAACAAGTTACTTGGAATTTCAAAAATTACATAAGTGATATAAAATAATCCTGCTCCAAACCCAAATATTGCTGAGGAAATCCCTATATCTGCATTCATGCTCAAAGATGCAAAACCAACATTGACTCTATCAACAAAGGCAACAAAATAACCCAACATCAATAATGGCAACAGTCGCCATGCTATTTTTGCTATTGTTTTATCTTCTGAAATTTTCATATCAATCCCTGTAGATTTTATTTTATATCTGATTATCTTCTATAAATGCTCTTATTATTAAAAATAGCTAATATAAAATAAAAATATTATTCTAATATGTCCAAAAAAGAAACACTTTTATATAATTTTTTAAGATCTTGCATAAAATTTTGATTATTGTTAGAATTTAAATGCAGGGGATTTAGTATATAGGATATAAATAAAAAAAAGGATAAAAATGAAAAAAATTACATTAATGATAAGTTTATTTGTGATTGGATTAGTATTTTTAAATGCGGCTGCTTATCCTCCTATAAAAGATACTACAGGACTTGCATTAAGCAGCCATGAGTTAGCTAACAAAGTAGGCAAAGAAGTGCTTGATAAAGGTGGCAATGCCATAGATGCTGCTGTAGCTATGGGTTATGTATTGGCAGTTGTTCATCCTGCTGCAGGCAACTTAGGTGGTGGAGGTTTTGGTGTTATCCATTTGGCTAATGGTGAAAATATCACATTGGACTTTAGGGAAAAAGCCCCTCTTAAGGCAACTAAAAATATGTATTTGGATAAAAAAGGAAATGTTATTTCTGATTTGAGCACTATTGGTTATTTGGCAGCCGGAGTGCCGGGTACTGTTGCGGGAATGAGCGCAATGCTTGAAAAATATGGGACTAAAAAACTCTCTGAACTCATATCTCCGGCAATTATATTAGCTGAAAATGGTTTTATTATTTCCCAAAGACAAGCCCAAACAATGGCAGAAGCCAAAAAAGATTTTGCTAAATTTGCTTCTTCTGGAAAATATTTTCTCAAAAAGGATGGGAAAACCTATGAAGAAGGAGATTTATTTATACAAAAAGATCTTGCCAAAACACTCAAATTGATTCAAAAAGAAGGTTCGAATGCTTTTTATGAGGGGAAAATAGCTGATTTGATTGCACAGGATATGGCAAAAAATGGAGGGATTATTACTAAGGAAGATCTGGCGTCTTATCAGGTTAAATGGAGGAAGCCTATTGTTGGTAATTATCGGGGTTATGAGATTGTATCTATGGCTCCTCCAAGTTCGGGAGGTACTCATATTATTGAGATTTTGAATGTAATGGAAAATGCAGATATTGCTAAGTTAGGGTTTGGATCATCAAAAACTATCCATATTATGGCAGAAGCAATGAGACAAGCTTATGCAGACAGATCTGTATATATGGGTGATCCTGACTTTGTCAATGTCCCTGTAGAAAAGCTTATCAATAAGGCTTATGCAAAAAAAATCTATGCCAATATTTTACCCCAAAAGGCAACTCCAAGTTCAAAAATCAATCCCGGATTAGGACAAATTCATGAAGGAGAGAATACTACCCATTATTCTGTGGCTGATAAATGGGGAAATGCTGTAAGTGTTACTTATACTATTAATGCTTCTTATGGGAGTGCAGCAGCCATAGAAGGAGCAGGATTCTTGCTTAATAATGAAATGGATGATTTTTCCATTAAACCGGGCACTCCTAATCTTTATGGTCTTATCGGAGGGGATGCTAATGCAATAGCCCCCAATAAAAGACCCTTGAGTTCAATGTCCCCAACTATTGTGCTTAAAGATGGCAAGCTTTTTATGGTTGTAGGGAGTCCGGGTGGGGCGAGAATTATTACTACGGTTTTGCAGGTCATTAGTAATGCTATTGATCATCAAATGAATATTTCTGAAGCAATCCAAGCCCCGAGATTTCATATGCAATGGCTTCCGGATGAAATTAGGATTGAAAAATACGGCATGAGTGAAGATGTCAAAGATAATCTTATGAAAATGGGGTATAAAATTGTTACCAAGCCTGTAATGGGTGATGTTAATGCGATATTAATTGATCCTGTAACCCATATTATGTATGGCTCAGGAGATCCCAGAAAAGAGTTTTAACTCTTTTCTCATAGATTTAAAAAGTATAGAGATAGCTAAGATATACAGAATATCGACGTTGTATATCTGTTTTGAGATTTTCTTTGATTGTAGTGGCTACATTTGGGCGGAGCGTGTCATTGACATCTTTGAAGATTTCATCTTGAAGGAGGGGGATTTTCACTCCAAGCTCAAAACCATGGTGTTTGTGAAAATTTGTCCGCAAGCCTGCATCAATGAGTGTTTGAAAGTTTGTATAATTAGCCTTCCCATTTGGGAATTGCTTTTTTTGATATTCTTTGCCATTAGCAATCCAAGTATCTCCTCCAACTCCTACACCAACAAAAAGACCAAAGCTGCCATTTTGAGTATTTACAAGATTCCATAATGTGTCCAGACCTACTCCATAATTCAGCATATGGACATAATAATCTTCATCAGGCAAGACTTTTTTGCCAAAATTAGAATAGCCATAGTCCAAAAAAGCATAATAACGCAGACCAAACCATTTGGATTGTCCAAAAAATTGTTTATAACCGATTTTGATCCCGGCTCCATTCATGGATGTTTTTTCCCGAATTGACTTAGGTGTATTCGTGGTTGCTAAAGGCGTTGTTATATTCATATTAAGATCTTGTTTGAATTTTACAGATCCATATTGATAACTCAGCCCAAGGAATGCTCCACTATCTTCTGCTGCCAAAAATGAGTTTAAAACTAAAGAGCACAAGCCCCCTACTAAAATTCTCTTCATCGTGTTCCTTTAAAACGGATATTTTCTCTATAATCAAGCTAAGCCACAAATATTCATTTTATGAAATAACTTTCTTATGGAGATATATTAATATATTTTATTAAATAAATACAATTAAATTTTATTTTTTTAATAAAATAAATAAAAATTATAAATATTATAAAAGGATATTTATTAGCTTTTGATAAAAAACTTAATGTTTGTATTGTCTGTATTTAAATTCAATGCGTCCTATATCCAGGATATGACCCCTCATAGCATCATGTAAATCACTGATGAAAAATGGAAAAATAATTTCTAATTTAGGAATATCTAAGGCATAAACATTGAATAAATAATGGTGATCCCCATCAGGAGGCATGGGACCAATATATTTACTTGTTTTTATATTTGAGGTTAATTTTTGTTTGTCATCTAATTCTGTTCTCAAAAATCCTTGTGTCATGCTGTTAATACCTTGAATGATATTTTTGTCTAATCTGCTTGCATTTTCTTCAAGTTTATTTTCTGCGATATTCCCAACTACCCAATGGACAAATATTTTGCCTGCCACAGGGCAAGAATCATAATCAATCAATTCAAGAGCATAGCTTTTTGCTCCTTGTATTTTTTCCCAACATATTTTAGGTGAAAAATCAGGATAGCCTTCATCGTCCAGAAACTCTTTAGCCGCGTTCCCACCATATTTATCATCTAAAAATCCATTTTCATCCAGTTCCAAATCTATTTTAAAATTTTTCATCTCAATCTCTCCTTTTTATAACTGACTTCAAATTCTATCAAAATTTATTTAAATAATTATTTTTATACTATATTTTTATAATTAATGATAAAATTTAGTAATTTAAAAATAATTTTTAAGGGATTAAATATATTTAAAAAATTAGTTTGTTTATCCTTATTTTTTTATTTTCTTCAAGCCCAAAATATTTTTTTTGGAGATAAAAATAATGCGCTTCATATTTCTATCGGAAATAGTTTTGATTTGAAGGGATTTGAAAATCTTTATCTTATGGAAGTAGCCTATTCACAGCCGAATAAATTTTTTCGTCTTTTTGGGAGGTTAAATTTTGAGATGGGTGGTTTTCTTGCGATAAAAGATAAAAAATTGAAGCAATATAATTTAGGATATTTGGGAATCTCAGAAGATATTGCATTCCCTTTGTATCGCAATTTTTATTTTGGATTGAATTTGGGATTTTATATTAAATCTAAGCAAGATTCACGTGTCGGATCGGCTTTTAGTTTTGGTGAAAAGGCATTTTTAGGGATAAGATGGGGGTGGGGGAATTTAGAACTTTTTGTAAGGCACTTTTCTAATGGAGGGTTAAAAACCCCAAATGTGGGGTATAACTTTGCCGGATTGGCTATGGGTTGGTTATACTAATAAACTTTATTGGATTTCCAATACTCTCTGATGAGGTTTTTTATCTCTTGGGGCAGGGGAACAAAACCCATTTTTAATGCTTCTTCGTCGCCATTTTTAAAAGCGTTATCAAAAAATGCAATCACCTTAGAAGTATTTTTTCCATCTTTGGGTAGAAGGATAAAAGTTGCGCTTACAAGAGGATAAGTATCTTTACCTTTTTGATGGATAAGTTGTGTATAAAAGTCCTTATCTTTATCCCAAATTGCATTTTTGATCGCATTAGTAATTGTATGATTATCAGCTTTTACCCAATGATGATCGCTATTTTGAATTTGTGCAGCTGAGAGATGCATTTGATTTTTGTAAGAGAGTTCTACATAACCAAGAGAATTTTTGACTTGTTTCACTAAGTGTGTAACTCCTTCGTTGCCTTTTGCACCAATGCCTAGGGGCCAAGAAACTGCTTTTCCTGTGCCAATTTTATCTGACCAAGATTTTGAAATTTGAGATAAAAAAAGTGTGAAATTATAAGTTGTCCCACTCCCATCGCTTCGATAAATTAGTTGGATATTTTGATTAGGGAGTTTAAGGTTTGGATTATCTTTGAGGATTTTTGGGTCATTCCATTGTTTGATATTACCCAGAAAAATATCACTGATAACTTCGTTGCTTAATTTGAGTTGGCTATCCTTAATCCCTTCTATGTTATAAACCAATACAATAGCGCCACTTAGAGTAGGGAATTGTAAAAGATTATTTTTGGCAAGTTCATCTGATTTGAGAGGTTCATCACTGGCGCCAAAATCAATTGTTTTTGCTTTGATTTGTTTTATCCCTCCTCCGGATCCGATAGATTGGTAATTGATTTGCATGCCGCTTGATTTTTCATAGGATTTTACCCAGCTCATATAAACATGTGCCGGGAATGATGCCCCGGCTCCATTGATAATAGAGCTTGCTTCCAGAGTTGCAAAGAATAATGCAAACACGCCAAATGACTTGATAAAAATATTTTTCATTGTATTCTCCTTGATTTATTGAATAGCTTAAAAACTATAAAACACAATGATTACAAATCAATTACACGAATATATTTTATTTATAAATTTTTTTAGCTATATTTAATTCACAGAATATGCAAGGATGCCCTAAAGATGAAAGATTTGATTTTAATAATTGAGGACGAAGAAGATTTGCTTGAATTGCTTGAATATCGTTTGGAAACAGAAGGATTTGAAGTAATTGGTTGTTTGGGCAGCAAGAGCGCTAAAAATATACTTTTAGAAGAAAATGTTTCTTTGATGATAGTAGATAGAAATCTTTATGGGGAAGAAGGATCGGAATTTGTTAAGAAAATTCGTAAGGAAGGCTATAGTATGCCTGTTATTTTTCTGAGCGCCAAAGATACTCAAGAGGATAAAATCAAAGGTCTTGAACGTGGCGGTGATGATTATATTACAAAGCCTTTTGATTTTGGTGAGCTTATTGCCAGGATCCATGCTGTTTTGAGAAGATACAAAGGTTTTAATGAAGAAAAAATATGGAAATATAAAAAAATCACTCTTTATCCCAAAACACATCTTGTAAGCATACAAGGAAGCAAGGAAGAAAAGATCGTGCTTACTCCTTTAGAGGTGAAAATGCTTTTGACATTTTTTAAAAATATTGGATTGGTGCTTTCAAGAGAATATTTGCTTGAGGAAATTTGGAACAATCAAGGAGAGCCAAAAAGCGTAAATGTAGCTATTAAGCGTTTGAGAAAAAAATTAAATCCAAAAGATGAAGAAAAGTATATTAAGGCTGTTCGCGCGGAAGGATATATTTTTGTTTAAATTTCACCAACTTTTTTCTTTTGGGGTTTTGGGGGTATTGTTTGGAAGTTGTTTGTTATTAGGTATTTTTTCTTATAACAATCAAAACCATCAAGACAAAGAAGTTTCTTATGAGCGATTAAATACATTATTTGAAGTGGTAGATATCTCAATATTAGAAGGCAATCTGGATGCGAAATTTCTAAAAGATTTACAGCGTCGGACAAGATTAGGAATCGTTGTTATCGACAAGGAAAATCATCAAACTTATAGCAGCGATAAAATTTTTTTAAATGCCCTTTTACCTTCTAATGCTGATCGTGTCTATAGATATATCCAAATAGAAGGCAAAAATTACCTTAGCTTGACTCAGAGTAGTGCCATTGATGATAGGATTTATGATATTGCTTTATTTTTGCCGCAACTTCCAAAAAAATCATTGAGCTTTTGGATAGAATTTTTAGCGCTTTTTGGAATTTTTTTGGTTTTGTGTCTTTGGCTAATTTATTTGATGAAAAAAAACATACATCAAGAATTAGATAAAATAACTTATTGTCTCCATAAACTTGCACATAAGAAGTTTGAAGATTTTTCACAATCTCATTTATTTATTGAAGAATTTGAAGAGATTTCAAAATTAATTATAAAGCTCTCTGAAATTCTTCAAAAACAAGAAAAGAAAGTCAAAAAAAATTCAAAAAAATTGCATTTAAAATATCTCCAAAGCTCTTCAATCATTGCTGCTCTCTCCCATGAATTAAAAAATCCTTTAGCTGTAATTTCAGGGTATTGCGATACAATGATTCAAGCAGAAATAAAAAATGAATTAGACATTCTTCAAAGGAGAAGGTTTTTAAACAAAATCCATGCTCAATCCCAAAGATTAAATAATCTTTTAAATCGTCTAAATCTTGCCCTAAGGCTTGAGAATGATTTAGCCAAACTTGAAATAAACTCTTTTAACCTCAAACCTTTAATACAAGAAGTTGTTTCTAATTTGAGATTGCGTTATTACAATAAAAATATAACTTTGATTCTCAAAGATAGCATTGTTGATGCCGATAAAATTCTCTTAGAACATGTGATCATTAATTTGGTCGAAAATGCGCTTAAATATTCAAAAAAGAAAATTAAAATTATACTTAAAGATAAAGAAGTGAAAATTATAGATGATGGAGAGGGGATTGAAGAAAAGAAAATTAATCTCATTACTAAAAAGTTTTATCGCATTGAAGAAAAATATCAAGAAAATTCTTTGGGCTTAGGGCTTTTTATTGTCAAATATATTTTAAAGCTTCACCATAGCGAACTTAAAATTAAAAGTAAGCCTGCAAAGGGTTCTGTTTTTAGTTTTAAATTATCATAAATTTAATATTTTTATCCAAATTTTCCTCCAATATATTCACGAGTAAGTTTTTCTTTGGGGTGTTCAAAAATATTTTGAGTTTTATTTATTTCAATAAGATTACCTAAATACATAAAAGCTGTATAATCACTTACTCTTAGGGCTTGTTGCATATTGTGGGTAACAATGACAATACTCATTTTTTTCTTAAGTTCTTTAAGAAGATCTTCTATTGCTTGGGTTGAAATAGGATCAAGCGCACTTGTGGGCTCATCAAAAAGTAGAATTTCAGGATCTATGGCAATAGCCCTTGCAATACAAAGCCGTTGTTGTTGCCCGCCTGAGAGTGAGTTTGCATCCCTTTGAAGCCTATCTTTAACTTCACTCCAAAGGTTTGCATTTTTTAATGCCTTTTCAACCCTTGCAAATAATTCCATTTTATCTTTAACCCCCTGAAGTCTCAAACCATAGGCTATATTTTCAAAAATTGACATTGGAAATGGAGTGGGCTTTTGAAAAATCATTCCAATACGAGTTCTTAGTGCAATTAGATTTGTCTTTTTTTTGAGAATATTTTTGTCCTCAAAGATGATTTCTCCTTTGTATTTGACTCCTGCATATAAGCAATGGATACGATTAAGGCATCTTAAAAGCGTACTTTTACCACAACCACTAGGCCCTATAAGGGCAACAATTTTATTTTGAGGAATTTCTAATCTTATATTCGTGATACTTGGAGTATCTGAATAAGGATAATAAAAACTTAAATTTTTTACTTCTAAGGCTATTTTGCTCATTTTTTTCCTTTATTTTTATGGAGTATGATTTTGATCGTAATGTTAATCCCCAAAATAAATAAAGCCAATAGAAATGCTCCTCCAAATCCAAGTTCTTGCCATTCTTTATAGGGTGATGAGGCATATTGAAACATCGTGATTGTTAGGGATGGAAAAGGTTGGTTTAAGTTAAAAGTGAAAAAAGCGCTATTTAATGAGGTAAAAAGCAAAGGAGCTACTTCTCCGGTAATCCTTGAAAAAGCTAGTAAAATACCTGTTAAAATACCTGTTTTTGCTCCTCTATAAACCACATTCAAGATTGTTTTATATTTAGGCGATCCTAGCGCCATAGATGCTTCACGAAGAGAGTCAGGTACTAAAGAAAGCATATCATCAGTAGTTTTGAGTATGATAGGAAGCATGATGATTGAAAGTGCTATAATCCCCGCCCAGCCGCTAAAATGTCCCATAGGTACAACTATAACAGCATAAATAAAAGTAGCAATCACGATTGATGGGGTTGCCATCATTACATCATTGATATTGCGAATAATATTAGCCAGTCTTGGATTTTTGGCATATTCTCTTAAATAAGTCCCTCCTAATACACCTAATGGCATGCCTATCAGGAGTGCTCCAAAGCTTAAAATAAGCTGTCCGATAATCACATTGCGTAACCCGCCATTCTCCCAAGGAGAAGCTGTGTCTTTGAGAAAAATATTTAGTCCTAATGCATGAAAACCTTTGTAAAATAAAGTCCCTAATATCAAAAATAAGATACTGAGCGCTAATAGCGCAAAAATACTTGAGATAACAAGAATAGCTTGGCTATAGCGCATACGTTTGTTGATGATCAAGTTCTTTTTTTTCATTTTTTGCCTTGATGATTTTGTTGTATTTTTTTCATTAGATAAAATTTTGCTGTTGCAATAATCAAGAAACTCAAACAAAATAAAATCAATGCTAAATAAAATAAACTTGAGTAATAAATTTCACTATCTGCTTCTGCAAATTCATTAGCCAAAGTTGCCGGGATATTTGTCGCAGGTGTCAATAAAGAAGTTGCTATTTTATGAGAGTTTCCTATGACAAAAGTAACTGCCATTGTCTCCCCTAATGCTCTTCCAAGAGATAAGATTATCCCTCCAATAATGCCGATTTTGACATAAGGGATAATGACATCTTTGATAACCTCGGATTTTGTTGCTCCAAGGGCATAAGCAGATTCTTTGAGAATATCAGGAGTAGTTTGCATACAATCACGAGTAATAGCGCTCATGATGGGTAAAATCATGATACTTAAAATAATTGAAGCGCTAAGAATCCCTAGCCCCATCCCTCCAAATATTTTGCCAATTACAGGTGTGAGGTAAAAAAGTCCCCACATTCCATAAACAATTGAGGGAATAGCTGCCAGGAGATCAATGCTTGATCCAATAATATTTTTAAGGCGTTTGGGGCAAATTTCATTTAAGAATATGCTAATCCCCAGTGAGAGAGGGATGGCAAAAATCATGGCTAAAATAGTTCCCATAAGGCTGCCATATATGGCGCTTAATCCTCCGAATTTTTCTTGATTAGGAGACCATTGTGATGATAGAATGAAAGAAAAACCAAAGTTTTTAATAGCCGGAAGAGATTGGATTAAAAGAACAATAAAAATCCCCAATAGGATCGCCAAACATAAAAAAGCAAAAATCCTGCCGGCATGAAAAAAAAGTTTTTCTCTGATAATAAATTTTGACATCATGATTCTCCAAAAATATTGACGTATTATTGTCTTGTTGGGATTATAAAAATCCTTGATTACAAAAAGATTACATTTCAACATCAAATAAGCTGATTTTGAAGTGTTTGAAGGTAAAATTTGTTTCTATACATAATACGAAGGAAAGCAAATGCAAAAGCTCACTTATAAAGATTCCGGAGTTGATATTGATGAAGGGAATGCTTTTGTAGAAAATATTAAACCCTATGTAAAAGCGACATATAACCAACAAGTGATTGGAGGTATCGGTTCTTTTGCAGGAGCATATGCTCTTCAAAGCGGATTCAAAGATCCTGTTTTATTGGCAGCCACTGATGGGGTTGGGACGAAATTAAAATTAGCGATCGAATCAGATACTCTTGAGAGTGTAGGGATTGATTTGGTTGGAATGTGTGTGAATGATTTGATATGCTCTTTTGCTTCTCCAATGTTTTTTTTAGACTATTATGCAAGTGCTAAATTAGATAAAAATCGTGCTACACAGGTTATAAAAGGGATCGCAAAGGGATGTGAGATAGCCAAATGTGCGCTTATTGGCGGAGAAACAGCTGAGATGCCCGGAATGTATCACGGTAAGGATTTTGATCTGGCAGGTTTTGCTGTAGGGATTGGAGAAAAAGCAGATTTGTATAAAAGCTCAAAAATTCAATGCGGGGATATTTTAATTGCTTTCCCCAGTAGTGGGATTCATAGCAATGGTTATTCATTAGTGCGTAAAATTCTTTTTGAAAATCTTGGAATGAATTTTGGAGATATATTTTGTGGCAAACCATTGATTGAAACACTTTTGGTGCCTACAAGAATTTATGTTGATATTTATCAAAAAATAAAAGATAAAGTTTACGCTCTCGCTCATATTACAGGTGGGGGGATTGTAGAGAATTTACCAAGAGTTTTGCCTGCAGGTCTGGGCGCACAAATTGATAAAAAACTTATAAAAATATTGCCAATTTTTGATATACTAAAAGAAAACGTTGAAGAAAGTGAATCTTATAGAGTGTTTAATATGGGCGTAGGTATGATTAGTGTTGTCCCAAAAGAGAATGTCAGCTTTGTGCTTGCAAATACAGACGGGTATTTAATAGGTGAGGTTATTGCCTATGACCATGGAGTGGAGTTAATTTGATAATAGGGACTCTACCATAATGAATATTAAGTCTTTTTTTAAATTATATACAATGCCCGTTTTAGCCTTGTTTTTTGGATTTGGGTTGTATTATATTGTTTTTGTAGGCACAAGCAAACAAAAAGAATTTTCTATTTCAGAAAATACATCCACTCAAGTTGTAGATTCCACTCATCAGGATGCAACTAAAGATATCCAAGAACCTACGCAACCCAATCAGACCAATACACAAACTCATGTTGGGCAAAATATTCTCAATGAAGATATGTTTCAAAGCCAAGTCTCTACTTCTGAAATACCAAACAATAATTCTTTACCTGCGCAAGCTAATCCTCAAACATATATTGTGATCCCTAAAGCAATTAACATTCGTCAATCTCCCGGCACTACTTCTGATATCGTAGGGAAGCTTACACAAAATCAAAAAATAGAAGTCTCATTTATTGCTGAGGGCTGGGCAAAAGTTAAAGAAGGTTGGATACTTTCAAGTCTTTTAAAACAAGACAAGGAAGATATTCTTGCTACTTCTCCATCTGCTTTAAAAAAATATATTGTGATTCCCAGAAGTGTTAATATTCGTTTGAATCCTGATATTTCTTCAAAAATTATAGGGAAAATTTTGCATGATGAAGTGGTTGAGGTTGCTTATACTCAAAATGGCTGGGCAAAAGTTAAAGAAGGTTGGGTTTGGCTTAGTTTGCTTAAAAAGCAGGCAAATCCTTGAGACAATTTTGTGTTTTTGGTAACCCTATTGCCCATTCTAAGTCGCCTCTAATTCATAATTTTGTTTTTTCTTCTTTTTCTTCTCAAATTGGGTTTGAGGGGTTTTATGGTCAATATTTGCTTGAAGATGGTGAAAAATTGCGCCAAACTTTTTATCAACTGGAGTTAAGTGGCGCTAATATTACTGTTCCTTTTAAAGAATACGCCTATACTCAAAGTGATGAAGTCAAGGGCATTGGATCAAGGATTGGATCTGTCAATACATGGGTTTTGGAAGATAATCACAGGTTGATTGGCTACAATACAGATGCAGAGGGTTTTTATCAAACAATACTTGATTATAATTTTCAAACAGCTTTAATTATTGGAGCAGGAGGAAGTGCAAAAGCAGTTGCTTATATTTTGAAAGAAAAAGGGATAAAAGTTTGTATCCTTAATCGTTCAAAAAATCATTTGGAATCTTTTATTCAAAATGGATTTGAGTGTTATTTGAGCGATGTATTTATGCCTAGAGCTTTTGATTTGGTAATTAATGCTACTCCTGCAGGTCTTAAAGATACCGGGTTGCCATTACAAGAAATGCTGCTTAGGCAAATTCTTTTGGATGCAAAAATGGCTTATGATTTAATCTATGGAATCTCTACGCCTTTTTTAAAATTGGCCAAAGAATTGAATATTCTTTCCAGAGATGGTAAAGATATGCTTATTGAGCAAGCTGCATTGGCATTTGAATTATTTTGCAAGCACAAAATTCCCTTAGAGTCTATCAGAAAACAAATGAAACTTATTTTATAAATGAAAGAATTCTTACTCCAACTTACCTATGGGATAAAATCCATTCCCAAAAAATGCCAAGAAATATATGAATTACTCAGAGAAAATAATTCTATCCAAGAGAGTAAAAATTTTTATCAGCTTAAAGAAAACTACATCATAGGCAGTATAGATATTTCCAGAGGTGGTAGAGTATTTTTATGCGCTTTTAAAAGCAGAAGTCAAAAAGATTTTTTTATTGATTCTAAACCCAAGTCAATTGGTCAAGATGACATTGTGCTGGCGAGATTGTTAAAGATAAGAGGTAAAACTAAGGCAAAAATTATTACCATGCTCTATTCTCAATCAAGTCATATTTTATGTTATTTAGAAAAAATAAAGGGAGAAATTGTAGGGATTTTAATCAAAGACCCTTATTGCAAGCCTATACGACTGGGTATTTCTCAAAAATCTCTCTTTGCTCTGCCTAAACATTGTGTTGTAAGTATTGATGCGCATACAAACCAAATTAACGAGGTTTTGGGGGTTTTAGAAGATCCCCAAATTGATGAGAAAATATCACTCTTTTTATACCATCACCCCTGTAATTTTTCTTCTGAATCTCTTAAGTTTGCAGAAAGTTTTGGGCAGGAAGTAGATGTGGGGTTATATTCTCATCGAAGGGATTTGAGGCACTTGGCATTTTGCACTATTGATCCTGATGATGCCAAAGATCATGACGATGGGATTTATTTTGATGTCTCAAAGCATGAGCTTTATGTGGCAATTGCTGATGTAAGCGAATATGTAAGCCCGGATTGTCCGCTGGATCTTGAAGCAAAGAAACGTGGGTTTAGCGTATATTTTCCACATATAAGCTACCCAATGTTGCCTAAAAATCTTAGTGAAAATATTTGCTCCTTACATCAAGACAAAGATCGTTTGGCTTTTGTATGGAGATTAAGACTCCATAGAAGAAATTTTGATGTCATTGATGCAGAACTTTTTGAGGCTGTTGTGCATAATTACCAAAATATTAGCTATACAAATGTGGATAAATTATTAAAAAATGAAGAGATAGCTATAGATGATAGAGTCAAAGAAAGTATTTTAAATTTTTATCCCATAGCTCAAAAAATTCATTCTAAGCGGCTTAAAAAGGGATATGAGTTTTTTAATGATGAAATTAAACTAGAGTTAAATTCTAACGGGATGCTTCAAAAAGTCAATGTATATCCTCAAACTTTTTCACACATGATTGTGGAAGAAGCCATGTTATTAGCCAACAAACAAACGGCCAAATTCTTAAGGGAACATTTGCAAAATAATGGTATTTATCGTGTCCATGAACATCCTTCCAAAGAACGCATTGATGAATTATTTTTTGAACTTAATTCTTTGGGGTATAGTATTCCCCCTGATTTTTCCTCAAATTTGCATCAATGCCTCCAAGCAATCCAAACTCAAGCCAAGAAAAAAAATGCTCAAAAACAAATTGATAAAATGATTATCAAAGCCCAATCTCAAGCTAATTATTCCCCATACAATTTAGGGCATTTCGGATTGGGATTTGAAGAATATACCCATTTTACTTCGCCTATTCGGAGGTATAGTGATTTGATGTTGCATAGGATTTTAAAACAAATCCTCTTAAATACTCCACACTCAAATAAAAAATTGATGCATTTGTTAGGTTGTATTCAAGCTTCTTGCATGCTTTTGAACGATCAAGAAAGGCAAGTATTTAAAATTGAAACAGATTTTAAAAATCGTAAATATGCTCGTTGGGCATTTGAAAATATTGGTTTTAAATTAAAAGCGAGTATTACTGATGAGAATTACCCACCTTTAGCTTCCGGGCTTGATACAATTATTGGAGCAAGATTAATAGTGGAAAAGTTACCTTTGGAATTACATAAATTTGATGAAGTTTGTGTCCAAATAGTAAATGCAGATATATTGAGTGGCAAGATTTTTGTAAGGGTTATTAAGGGGTAAAAATGTATAAAAAAGAGCTTGAGAGCTTGCTTAAAAATTCTTTTCCAAGGGCAGCTTTGCTTTATGGGGAATCAGATTTTTTAATCAAATATTATTCAGACAAAATTGCAAGTAAAATTACAGATCCTTTCAATAAAATTACATTTTATTATAGTGATTATGATTTTAAGGCAGTGATGGATATATTGGGGCAAAGTTCTTTGTTTGGAGATGAAAGTCTTGTGGTATTAAAATTAGACAAGAAACTTCCCAAGAAAGAAATTGATGCTATGTTAAAAGCCATTGTTTTAAATCGTCATCATTTCTTAGTCATTGAATTTTACCAAGCAGATTCCAAATCAAATGCTGAATATGCGCAAGATTTTAGAACATTTGCTTCATCTTTTAAGGGGACAGAAGTTATTGATGTAAGATTTTTTGCTCCAAGTGTATATGAATCTCAAATATTTTTAAAAGAGAGGGCAAATGCACTAAATTTAAAAATTGATGATCGCTTATTGGGTATTATCTTAAATTTACAAAACAATGACTTAGGGATAGCTTATAATGAGTTAGAAAAATTTACAATTTTTGATACCCCCATTACCCTTGAGGAAATTCATCAACTCTCTTATGGTCTTGGAAGTGTGCGTATTGAGGATCTCTATGAAGCAATTTTTAATAAAAAAGACTTTTTTGAGATTTATGAGAAAATGCAAGAAGAGGGCTTAGATGAATTTCAAATTCTTCGCGAAATGGAAAAATATTTTTATCAATTATTCTTATTTTTTGCTTATATCAAAAGCAATGGTCAGCCAAATCCAAAAGAAATACTTGGTTTTTCTCCCCCACAAATAATCGTAGAAACTCTTGCTTCAAGGGCTATTAGAATCAAAGAAGAAGGGTATCAAAAAATATTTGAGTTATTTCAAAAATGGAGAAATGCTAATATGAAGGGTGGAAAAAATATTGGTCTGCATGCTTTAATAAAATTGCAAGCATATATAAGATAGAATAAGTCTCTTTTTATAAAAAAAGCCTTGCTCTTTTTTGAGTTTTAGAATTAGAACTTATAGAAAAAGGGCTAAAACCACAAGGAGAATAGATGAAATATTATGAGACTATGTTTATCCTCAAGCCTACGTTGGTAGAAGAGGAAATAAAAGCCAAGATTGACTTTTATAAAGAAGCCATTACTAAAAATGGTGGGAGTATTGAAACTTGTTTGGATATGGGCATGAGAAATCTTGCTTATGAAATTAATAAAAACAAAAGAGGTTATTATTTTGTGATTTATTTTCAAGCCCAAGCAAAGTTTATCCTCGAACTTGAGAGACTTTATCGTATCAATGAAGATATTTTACGCTTTATAGTGATTAAATATGAGAGCAAAAAAGATCAAAAATCATGGAAAACATTGGTAGATAGAGCCAATAAAAAGCCTGAAGCAAAGGCAGCTTTTAAACAACCACCAAGAGAAAAGCCAAAAACTGATTTTGAGACAAAAGAATCTGTTGCTATAGAGGTGCAGCCACCTACACAAGATCAGGCAGAATAAATTAAGAAGGCGATTATATGTATAACAAAGTCATTATGGTAGGGAATTTAACTCGTGACGTGGAGCTTAGATATTTGCCTAGTGGTTCTGCATTAGCGACTTTAGGGCTTGCCAGCAATCGTAGATATAAAAAACAAGATGGAACACAAGGTGAAGAAGTGTGTTTTGTAGATGTCAAACTTTTTGGTAGGGCAGCGGAAGTGGCTAATCAGTATTTGAGAAAAGGTTCAAAAGTTTTGATTGAAGGACGATTGACTTTGGAGAGTTGGGTAGATCAAAATGGTGCAAAAAAAAGCAAACATACCATTACAGCCGAATCTATGCAGATGTTAGATAGTAAGTCTTCAAATATTCAAGATGAAAGCAATTATCAAAATGATGAATCAAGCTACTTGCAATCTCAGCCTCATTCACAGAATAATCATCCGCCTAAACAGACTATGCAGAGCGCACAAGGTGGGGTAAATACTCAAAAATATGAGCAAAATATCCCTGAAATCAATATAGATGAAGATGAAATACCCTTTTAGGAGCAAATAATGGAACGTAAAAAATATTCAAAAAGATACTGCAAATATACAGAAGCAAAAATTGATTTTATTGATTATAAAGATATTGAAATGCTTAAGCATTCTTTATCTGAGAGATATAAAATCATGCCAAGACGTCTTACCGGTAATACAAAAAAATGGCAAGAACGTGTTGAAGTTGCTATTAAGAGAGCTAGACAAATGGCGCTTATCCCTTATATCGTAGATCGAAAAAAGGTAATTGAAAGCCCTTTTAAAATTTAATTTTTTTGCCCTTTGAAGGGCAACTTCTTTTTATAAGCTTAGTTTTTATTTTTGATTTGTGTATGCAAATATTCTAAAATTGTATTCAAGATGTCATCATCGTCTTTACTGGGAGAATTTAGAGATTCTTTAGAGTCATCACCATAGACGATAGAAATATTTTGAGTATAGTTAGAAAGTGTCTTGATTTTTAAAGAATTTGCTAAAATTTTTATCATGATTACTTGCAAGAATTGCAAACTCATTTTATCAAGCTTGCCAAATCTATCTTCAATTTCTCCTTCTATCTCATAGACTTCGGTTGTTTCCTTACATAAAGAAAGTCGTCTGTAGAGTTCAAGACGAAGCCTATCGCTGGCTATGAGTTCAGGATTGAGATAAGCGCTAACGCCCAGCTTGAGTTCTACGCTGGAAGTGTTTTCCGGATTGTTGCCGCTAAGTTGGCCAATAGCATCTTCAAGCAATCGTAAATAAAGTCCATAACCAATATTT
Organism: Helicobacter sp. 11S03491-1; assembly: GCF_002272835.1. Classification (NCBI taxonomy): domain Bacteria; kingdom Pseudomonadati; phylum Campylobacterota; class Epsilonproteobacteria; order Campylobacterales; family Helicobacteraceae; genus Helicobacter; species Helicobacter sp. 11S03491-1. Next base: position 79,034 of record NZ_MLAO01000006.1, on the reverse strand, counting down.
TTGATATGCCCACTTTGGGCTTGTCCAATAAGGTTTCCTCCACCTCTAATTTCAAGATCGTGATAAGCAATGGAAGCCCCACTTCCTAAATAAGAATTTTTTTCTAATGCTAAAAGTCGTTTTTGTGCTTCTTGTGTGATGGATTTTTTGTCATCAACAAGGAAATAACAAAATCCTTCCTTATTGCTTCGCCCTACGCGCCCTCTCAATTGGTGTAAATCAGCAAGTCCAAATCTATCTGCATTATCAATAATAATCGTATTGGCGTTTGGAAGATGGATTCCTGATTCTACAATTGAAGTACATAAAAGCATGTGGTATTCTCTATTTGCAAAGTCCAACATAATTTGTTCGCTTACTTTTGGATCAATTTGTGAATGTAGAATAGCGATTTTTAATTTTGGAAGAAGTTCTTGGATTTTTTCTTGAGCTTTTGTGATAGTAGCAATATTGTTGTGGATATAAAAGATTTGTCCATTTCTTCTAAGCTCACGATGAATAATTTCTTTGAGTAAAGAAGTATTTTTTTCTTTGAGAAAAGTTTTGCTTGGTTGTCTTTCAACAGGAGGGGTGAGCAAAGAACTCATTCCTTTAATTTCAGAAAGAGCCATATTGAGTGTGCGTGGAATAGGAGTAGCAGACATGCTTAAAAGGTGTAAATCTTTACTTAATTCTTTGATAGTTTCTTTTTGTTTAACTCCAAATTTATGTTCCTCATCAATAATCATCAATGCTAAATTTTTGAATTTTGCATTTAGAAGTGCATGTGTGCCTACAACTACATCAATACTACCCTCAAGAAGTCCTTTGAGGATTTGATTTTTTTGAGAAGTTTTTATGAAACGATCCAGTTTTGCTACTTTGATTCCAAAAGAAGAAAGTCTATTTTGGAGCGTATGAAAATGTTGGTTTGAAAGTAATGTTGTAGGGACAATCATAGCTGATTGATAGCCATTTTTATAGACAGCAAAAATAGCATTGATAGCAACTTCAGTCTTACCAAAACCAACATCACCACTCAAAAGTCTATCCATCACTTTGCCACTACGAAGGTCTGCAAAAATTTCTTGGATGGATCGTTGTTGATCTTGAGTGAGGACGAAGTTGCAAGAATCTCTAAAAGTTTGTATTTCAACCAAAGATGTATCAATTTTTTTCCCTTCAATGAGATTGCGTTTTGCTGCAAGTTTGATAATACAATCAGCAATTTCAAATAACTTAACTTTAACTTTTTCTTTGAGTTTTGCAAAACTTCCTTTGCCCAGTTTATCTAAAACAGGCATTCCATCAGAAGCGGCAATATAGCGTTGGATAAGGTGAAGATTTTCTACCGGCAAAAGAAGTCTATCCTCTCCTTGATAATCAATATGAATAAAATCACGCACATTTCCTAAAATACTTGCTTGTATGATCCCTCTGAAAATACCAATTCCATATTCATCATGAACAATATATTCTCCAATGTTAAGCTCATCAATACCTAATGCGGATTTTTTTTGTTTTTGCACTTTGGTTTGGGTATTCAGAGAAATAATTAATTGTGTTGGAGTAGAAATATTTACAATGCAATCAGAAAGAATTGTGTTGATAGGGGTTTTTATTTCTACGCTTTTTAAAAGCGCTTGGTTTCTGGCTAAAAGAGTAATTTTTTTATTTGCATTGAGTTCGATAATAGTATTTAAATTTTTTAGATGCACATCTATATCTATGCTTCCATTATTTGGAGGTAATAATACTTCTAAAGAAAGGAAATCTTGTAGTTTAAGGGATGAATTTGTTTCAAAAGAAAAAATCTCCTTTGCCTCATCTTGAGCGCTAGGGGTTATGATGGTGTCATAAGTTTTGATAAAATTAATACCATCTTCTTGAAGATACCAAAAACCCAAAGACGCAATATCTTTGCTAAAAGCATCAAAATGTGATTGGGATACTTGCTTGAGTAATTTTTGGTATTTTGCTTCATCCAGGCTAAAAATTGCCGGAGAAATACAAATACAATCCGGCTCTGTTTGGTTGCTTAGTTGGGTGATAGGATCGAACTCTCTGATACTTTCACATTCTGTATCAAAAAAGCTGATTCGATAAGGTTTTGAAAATGGAATAAAGATATCCATAATATCGCCTCTAAAACTTACTTCTCCTTCCGTTTCAACTATATCAACAACTTCATAGCCATAATACAAAAGCTTCTTTTTTAATTCGGATAAATAAACAGGAGTATTTTTACTTAATATAAAAGTTTCCAGAAGCGAAGTGTTGGGGAGGGGATAAATTAGAGCAGATATAGGTGCTATTAAGAGAGGATGAGAAGTTGTATAAAATGTGCGTAATTGAGCAAGTAATGAGATAAATTCACTCATAAATGATCGGATATCATCACCCATCTTGGCCCGAAATTCCGGAAGCAAAATAGGAGTAAGCAAAGATTCTTTTTGACAAAACTTTGCGACTTCATAAGCTTGTTGTGCTTCTTTAGAGTCTTTGGTGATTAATATTGAGTGAGAAAAGCCTTTGTTGAAGGCATGATAAAGGCTAGATTGTATCATTGGTTGGTTTGTTGAGAATTTTTTGAGTTTTTTCATTCAGGCTTTGTTTGGTTTTGCTCTCGCCCATAAAAATACCTTTTCGTTCAATCACAAGTTCTGAACTGATGATTTTGCCATCAATACGACCCATAGGAAGAATTTCAACAACATCACATTCTGTAGTCCCACTAAATTTACCGCTGACAAGTAGTTTTTGAGCATAAATCTCGCCGCTTACGAACCCACTTTTTCCGACCATAACGATATTTTTAGATTGAATATTTCCCTCAAATTCACCATCAATATGCAGGTGGCAATCTGTATGGATCTCACCTTTTAATTTTGTTCCTTGAGCGATAATTGTTGCCGGTCCCATTTTTCCTGCCCCATTAGATTGTTTATTGTCGTTAGTAAAGATTGCCATGCAATTGTCCTTTCTTTTTCAAATATAGAATCAAAATTTTTCATATCCCATTTTACAAAATTCAGAGGGTTAAGAGGTTGATTCAAAAACCGAACCTCATAATGCAAATGAGGACCTGTACTCACCCCGGAATTTCCACTATAAGCAATAAGTTGTCCTTTTTTGACAAATTGCCCATTCTTAACAACAATGTTATTTAAATGGGCATAATAGGTTTTGAATCCAAAAGAATGGGCAATTTTTACGAGTTTTCCATAACCTCCATTCCAACCATTGGCTGCAAAATCAATCACGCCATCTGCTGTAGAATAAACAGGCGTATTGACTTGTGTGCTAAAATCTAACCCTGTATGTTTGTGCAAAATATGCAAAATGGGGTGCATTCGATTGCCAAATTCTGCTGAGATTCTGCGATAATAATCAAGTGGGCGACCATTAGGAATAAACTTCATTACAAAAGCCTTTTGTGCTCCGGTAATGCTGGCAATATCAATCCTGCTTAAAAGATTTTCATTTTTTTCTAATTCTTCTTCATCTTTAGAAACGCCAATGACCCCCTCTAAGTCATCAATCCTATCCCCTGCAAGCGCAATTTCTTCTAGACGTTGATTGATTTGGTCGTTGAGATAGGAATTTTTTTTAAGCATTTTTTCATATTGTTCATTGATTAAAATTGTTTTAATATTTACGTCTTTAATTTCAGAATTAAAAACACTAATAGATACGGCTAGAAATAAAATCACTCCAAGAATAAACAACAAAAAATAAAGACTTAATTGGCGAAATATCATGCTGACATTAATATGGCGGCTACCATTTTTGTCTGTAATCATTAACACGAGTCTTTTGTCAAAAATCATTTTTCTTCGCCCATATAGGGTAGATCGTTGTTTTGATAACTGAGACGATAAGTTTGGAGTTGGACCATGTCTTCGATTGTCCAAACAAGACTTTTCCAGTCAATAGAAGTATCATCATCAAAAACTTCCTCAAAATTATCTGCATTCCAAGAAGTATAAACAACAGGATTCAGAATTTTTCCTAAGAAACGAATTTCATAATAAAGTGTATTTTTATCTACATCTCCACTATGCCCACTATACCCAATAAGTTGTCCTTTTTGGACAAAATCCCCCTTTTTTACAACAGCTTTTTCTAAATGGGCATACATAGAGCTAAACCCAAAAGAATGTGTGATTTTAATCAAATTACCATACCCTTTGTTGTAATGATTGCGTGTCAAATCAATCACACCATCTGCAGTTGCATATACAGGCGTGTTTTCTTTGGTTATAAACTCATAACCTGTAGTAATGTCTTTGGTTTTTTTACTTGAGTGAATTTTTTTGGAGCTTAAATCTTTGGATGTATAAGAAGCAATAGGTTCTCCATTGGGAATAAGGCTAAGGATTAGATTTTTCTGCGAACTGGAAAGATCTAAAAGATTGATTTTATCATTTACGTCAGTATTCTTATCTGTGTTTTTCTTCAAATCAACAATATTTTCCAGGTCTCCAATTTTTTGACTCACGATACTGAGTTCTTGAGTTTTTTGTTTGATTTGATCTTTGAGGAAATTATTTTTTTGATAGATATATTTATATTCTGAAAGGGCAATGTTTTTATTCAAGGCAATTTCATCTATTTTTTGCATCAAAAATTTCATCAATAAAACACTACCAAAAATAGTAACAAGGAGAATAGAGCAAATAATAATAATAATTTTTTTGGTATTTTTCGGTAGCCGAAATTGTCGCGAACCAGACTCATCAACTATGGTAATGACAAGTTTATCTTGCACGATATTCCTCCAAAAATTGCTTGACTACACTAAAAGAACCAAAAACTAAGTATTCTTCATTTTTTTGCATAGCTTCCAGACTAAAAATTCCTGATGGAATCTCTAAAGATTGGATGACTTCCTGAAGCTTTGGTTTTTCTATGATTCTAGGATTTGAAATTTCTATAATTAAAATCTTTTTAATCACAGGCTTGAGTAACTTAAGTATAGTATAAACATCCTTTTGTTTATAAGTATTATACACCAGGATTACTTTTTTATGGTTAAAAACTTTTGCTATTTCTTTAGCTGCTTGTTCATTGTGCCCTACATCAATTGTAATATGAGGGGTAATTTTTTGACATCTTCCGGTTAAATCAAGCATAGGAAAATGTATCAAATCAATAGTGCATTGCAGATAAGAAAGTACATAAAGAGCTGTGTGCAAATTATACATTAAGAATTCCGGTAAGTGATGAGTTTTTGCATAAGAAAAGATTGTCTCAGGAATAGTATTGGGGACAAAATAAAGCTTGGTTTTATGTTTTAGGGCGATAGATTGGGCAATATCTTTAATAACACAAGAAGATTGTGGAGCTATAAAGGCCACAGAAGACATGGAATTTAATTTTGTTGTAGCGATTTTTTCAACACTCTCTCCCAAAATTTCTTGATGATCGAGTCCAATAGGTGTAAATACTGAAATATCACGTTTAAGACAACTTGTAGAATCCCACTCTCCCCCAAGTCCTGCTTCAAGGACAAGAAATGTAACATCTTGAGCCAAAACCAAAGCCAGAAAAGTTGCATATTCAAAGTAGCTACAAGCTTGTATAAAATCAAATTGTTGCAAGAAATAATGGGCTTCTTGAAGTGTTTTATCATCTACAATATGACCATTTTTATAATAACGCTCATTAAAATCAAATAAGTGAGGGGAAGTAAAATGTAGCGCACTATAACCTGCTTGCAAGAGTCCTAAAGTGATGAACCTTCCGGTACTTCCTTTGCCATTAGTGCCAACAATATGGATTTTTTTAGAGGGATTTTTAAGATATTTAGAGAGTCTTTGATAAATGATTTTAGCACGATTGGGATCAAAGGGGGCATATTCATTCCCCTTAGATTCTAAAAACTCTTCAAGAGAAACTATTGCCATTCCACTCTATTCCTGCCCGCTCTTTTTGCTTTATAGAGAAATTTATCTGCAGAATCAATCATTTCACTTTTATCCTCGTAAGAAGATCTATCGGCAATTCCTATGCTTGTAGTGATTTTTATTTTTTGATTTTTATAAATGAAATTACTATTTTCTATGGTTTTGCAAATTCTATTTGCAAAACCTCTTGCCTCTTCTAAACCTGTGTTTGGCATCAAGATTAGGAATTCATCTCCCCCATATCGCCCTACCATGTCTGTCCCTCTACAATTTTGCTTGAGAATCTTACTAAAAATTCCCAATATCTTATCCCCTGCGCCATGCCCATAAATATCGTTGATGTTTTTGAAATCATCGATATCAAAAAATAAAATTGAATAATTTAGAAAATTTTCTTGGTATTGTTTTTCATAAACTTCAGCAATACTATCAATATATTTGCGATTATAAACATCAGTGAGGTTATCAAGTTTAGATTGTTCTTCAATATTTTTGATGTATAGAGAAAGAGTGTTGAGTTCATCATAAAGATATTTAATTTTTTCTTCTTTGTTTTTTAAGATCGTATTGACACCTATAATTTTTTCAGAAAGGACTTCTGAAAAGCTAATGAGATTTTGTTTTTCTTCTTGAAAATTATTTTTTGCTTGCACGATGGCATTTTTAATATTTGAAATTTCTTTGACACATTCATTGTTATTTTCAATAACTTTATCAATTTCAAATAAAATCTCAATGGTATTTTGTTTGATCTCTTGCCCATTTTTTTTGAAAAGATTGCAGTTTAAAATCCCTATATCTTTATTTCTATAATGAGAGATCTCTTCTAGAGATTTTAGGACATTTGCATCTGTAATGGCTTGAGGCGTTTGATTGAGAACATCCACAATTTCTTTAAATTCCGGTTTAAAGTCTGTCGTATAAGATTGGACAAAATTAGACACAATAGATGAAATTTGTTTTTGAAGTTTAAGGTGTTCTTGATTTTGGATAAAATCACTCCAGCCTTCTAATAACTCTTTAATCCCCTGAGGAGTTTGAAGATTTTTTTCAACAAAAAGATGCGCCTTTTCTTCTTTAAGTTGTTCGCTTGCAATTTCACTTAACAGCTTTAACAAGGCGTTTAAAAGCACATTGGTTTCTTCTAGAGATTCTGAGTTTTTAGAAGAATTGCTTGCATTCAAAAACATGATGAGTCTTTGAATAAATTCATCTTTTGTCTGTATATTGTATTCAAACATCCCCTTAATCCCATGATTAAGCGAATCCAAATATTTTTTAAGCCAATCTTTTTCATCTAAATTCTGCTTTTGGAGTTCTTGGACAAAAAGATCCACATATTTTTCTTTTGATAAATGAGGGAGTTTATCAAGCTTTTTAAAAATTTCTTCAACAGTTGATTTAAGATTTGCCATCAGTATTCCTAACATTTTTTTGTTCTCGGTATTATATTATATTTATTTCCCTTGATAGGAAATTTGTGCGACAAATTTATCGATAGCTTGATTAGTAGCTTGTTCAATGGCATAATATCGGTTATTATAAGTAGTTAATGGGTTTTCTAAAGATACAGCATAATCATAATACCCATTATTGTGAAAAGCTCCGGATTTGCCTTGTTTATTTTTGTAGATAAAATCTATATAGACTGTAGCCCGATAGAATGTTGTGAAGCCTTGTTCATTGGTTGCAATAGAAATATCTGTAACATTTGTAATCTCAATAGTGATGATTGAATCTGCATCTTTTTGATCGGCTAATTTGCTTTGGAATCTTGAAACAACTGCTTTATTAAGGGCATCTTTAAATTGCACTGAGCTTTCCGGATTAGGAAGGTTGACAATAAGTTTTACATAAATACTATCGCCCAATACTTTTTTGGCATAATAAGCTGTGGGAAAATACCCACACCCACTAATAATAAGAAAAATAAAGGTATAAAAAATATATTTCATTATTTGATAACAAAATTAACGATTTTATTAGGGACAAGTATTTCTTTGATAATTTCTGAATTTTCTAGCCATTTTTTTACAGAGTCTTTGGCTATTTGTAAGACTTCTTGTGCATCTGCGTTGGGGGTAATTTGAATTTCGCTACGTTTTTTTCCATTGACAGTAACTCCAATAGTAATTCTTTGAGATTCTAAAGCGCTTGAATCTATGGATATTTCAGACATATTTTTAAGATTGAAATAATTTTGACTAATCTCCCAACATAGATGGGGGATAATGGGTTCAAGAATATGGAGTAAAATAAAATATCCTTCTGTCCAAACAGATGGGTTATTTTGTTCGTTTAAAGCATTCAAAGCTTCCATGCAAGCAGCAATTAAAGTATTAAAGGCATAACCGCTTTGTTTTTTATTAAAAATATCATTAGATTTTATCAAGGCTTCATAGACTTTTTTTCTAGCCATTTTTTCTTTTTCATCAAGATTACCATGAATGATTTTTGGAAGTTCTTGGGTAGGGACAATATTTTTAGATCTTTCCCAAAGACGTTTGATGAAGCGATAACCTCCTTCCAAGGCATTATCACTCCATTCAAGTTCTCTGGTTGGGGGAGCGGCAAAAAGAATAAACAATCTTGCTGTATCTGCGCCATATTTTTTGATAATATTATTTGGATCGACAACATTTCCCTTTGATTTACTCATCTTTGCCCCATCTTTAAGCACCATTCCTTGAGTAAGCAGGTTTGTAAAAGGCTCACTTGAGTGGGTATAACCTAAATCCCTGAGAACTTTGGTAAAAAATCTGGCATACAAGAGATGTAAAATGGCATGCTCAATCCCTCCAATATATTCATCTACATCCATCCAATATGCCAAAGATTTTGGATCAAAAGGTTCTTTATCCCAAGTATCTTTTGGTGAAGTATATTTTAGAAAATACCAACTTGATTGTACAAAAGTGTCCATTGTATCTGTTTCTCTTAGGGCATCACCACCGCATTTTGGACATTTGCAGTATTTCCAAGTAGGGTGCTTTTCTAAAGGGTTTCCCTCTCCATCAATCACAACATCTTGAGGTAAAGATACCGGAAGATTGGAATCTTTTTCTAAAACAATGCCACATTCCTTACAATGAATAAGGGGGATAGGCGCTCCCCAATATCTTTGACGTGAAATACCCCAATCTTTGAGTTTGTAATTTGTAACTGCTTCTCCTAAATGATGATCTTCAAAATATTTAATAATTTGAGTACGTGCCTTTTGGGCTTCCAAACCATTAAAACTCTCGCTATTAATGATCTCTCCTTCTTGAGTGTAGGGCAGGGTAACTTGAGTATGAGTTTTGATGACTTGTTTGATGGGGAGGTGGTATTTTTGAGCAAACAAAAAATCTCTTTCATCATGAGCGGGCACACTCATTACAGCACCACTTCCATAATCCATCAAAACAAAATTTCCTACCCATACAGGTAATTTTTCTCCACTGAGAGGGTGAATGACATAAATTCCTAAGTCTAGCCCCTCTTTTTCACTCATTGATCGTTCTCTTGTTCCCATGTTTTGCATTTTGGTAATTTTGGAAACTACTTGTACGGGTAAAGAATTGTTTTTTATCATTTCTTTAATGATCGGGTGTTCAGGAGCTATTGCGCAATAAGTAACTCCATAAATTGTATCTGCACGAGTGGTAAAAACTTCAAGTGTCGTTATATCTCCGGTGAGTTTTTTGCTTTTTTCATCAAGACAAAAATGAAATTTTAACCCTTTAGATTTTCCTATCCAGTTTTTTTGCATTAGTAAAACTTGCGGAGGCCATTGATCTTGAAGAGTATCCAGAGCATTTAAAAGTTCAGGAGCATAATCAGTGATTTTAATATAGTATTGATCCATTTCTTTTTGGACTACTTCTGTATCACATCGCCAACATTTTCCATCAATAACTTGCTCATTTGCCAATACGGTTTTGTCATTAGGGCACCAGTTCAAATAAGCTTTCTTGCGATAGATTAGTCCTTTTTCCCACATATCTGCGAAAAATTTTTGTTCCCATCTTGTATATTGAGGATCACAAGTAGCAAATTCTCTTTCTTGGGAAAAAGAAAGCCCTAAACTTGCTAATTCATGTTTCATATTTTCGATATTGGCATAAGTCCATTGCTTTGGATGTGTTTTGTGTTTGATAGCAGCATTCTCAGCCGGCATACCAAAGGCATCAAATCCCATAGGGTGTAAAACATTGTAACCTTTTTTGCGGTAATGCCTGGCTAAAGCATCGCTAATGCAGTAATTCCTCACATGCCCCATATGGATTGCCCCACTGGGATAGGGAAACATACTTAAAATATATTTTTTGGGTTTTGAAAAATCAGCGCAAGGTTCATGGATATGATGTTTTGTCCAATATTGTTGCCATTTTTTCTCTATTTGTGTGGGGCTATAAGGAATATCCATTACATTATCCTAATAATCAGTTTCAGTAGTTTTTGCACTCTCAATAAGCAAAAGAGCCAAAGAAAATACATTAGCCAGCAAAGCACCAATAATGAGGACATAAGTGACATTGAGATTATTAAAGACCTGCAAAAAAATAAAAGCAGGGATTAAATGAAAATCTGCCACTAAAGAACTTGCTAAAAGTTCTGAAGCTAATTGCTTTTTTACCCCTATTTTTAGGGTAGTTGAGATTAAATTAAGTGCTAAAGCTATGAATAAAATCACAAGATTAGGATCCCATAAAAATCCTGCCGTGGAAGTTAGACTGCTTAAACTAAAAAATATAAAAATTACCTTACCCCAATCCATATTTTCTCCTTAAATACGACCATTTTCATACATTTGGCGTAACTGCTTTTTTTCTTGGGCTTTTTTTGCTTTTTTGACTTCTTTGGCATGGTATTTTTCAATATTAAACCCAAACATAATTGCTAATTTAGGGGCTACAAACATAGAGCTATAAGTTCCAAATACGACGCCTATAAGCATTGGTAAAGAAAATCCCACGATGATTTCCCCACCAAATAAATAAAGTGTTAAGACAACAAAAAATACCGTCAAAGATGTAAGTAATGTGCGTGATAAAGTGCTTGAAATTGCTTCATTGATAACTTCTTGTATATTATCAGTTTTATGAGTAAGCATTTTTTCTCTGATGCGATCAAATACAATAATAGTATCATTAATTGAATATCCAAGCAATGTAAGTAATGCTGCGATGACTTCAAGATTGAGATCAATATCAAAAACAATTACTGAAGCAGCTGTAATAATCACATCATGGACAAGCGCGACAATACCGGCTAAGGCAAAACGCCATTCATAACGAAAACTTACATAAATCATCATAGCCAAGGTTGCCAAAATAAGCGATAAAATACCTTTTTGTTTTAATTCATTCCCTACTTTTGGTCCCACAGTATCCAGTTTTCGGATTTCAAATTTTCCTGTAGGTTCCAGAAGGTTGCTAATAAGAGGTCCTAAGTCTTTCTCATCCCCGGCTTGCACATAAGGGAATCTTATCAAAACTTCAGTATCTGCTCCAAACTCACTTACTTGCACACCCTTAAAATGAGAGTCTTTTTCAAGTAATTCACGGATTTGATCAATAGGCGCATTTTGAGTATATTTTATTTGCACTACACTCCCACCGGCAAAATCAATCCCCAATTTAAAGCCTTTGGTGAATAAAAGAGAGAACGCCCCGATGGTTAAAATAACTGAAAAGATAAGCCCATATTTAGAATACTTAACAAAATCAAAAATCCTAACTTTTTTAAAAATCTCCATTTTAGCCCTTTTTGCTGATTCCAAACCAAAAATAAGGATGCTTGGTTTTAGAAATTTTTGAAAGTATTGCGAGATAGAATCCCTGCGTGCCAATGATCGCAGTAATAATTGAAGCAACAATACCAATACCGGTTGTGATAGCAAATCCTTTGATAGCACCTGTTCCATAAGCATATAAAAGAATTGAAGCGATCAAAGAAGTGATATTAGAATCAAAAATTGCTCTTGAGGCATTAGTATAGCCTAAATGAATAGATCTGGAGATATTTTCCCCCATTCTCAATGCCTCTCTGATGCGTTCATTGATGATAATATTAGCATCAACAGCTATCCCTACGGTCAAAACTATTCCTGCCATTCCCGGAAGTGTAAGTGTTGCTCCAAAAATTGCCATTATAGCCACAATTAAAAGAAGATTTACAACAAGCGCAACTGAGGCGATGACTCCTGCCATTGAATAATAAACAATCATAAACCCGACCACAAGAATAAAACCACTGATTAAAGCAATCATTGATGATCTAATGCTGTCTTGACCGAGACTGGGACCTACGCTTCTTTTTTCCAGGATCTGCATTGGAGCAGGCAGTGCTCCGCTTCTTAGGGCTATGGCTAAATCACTTGCTTGTTCAACGCTAAACCCTCCGCTAATTTGACCGCTTCCTCCACCAATGCGTTCGCGAATAACAGGCGCAGAATATACTTTTCCATCAAGGACGATAGCCATTCTTTTATTGATGTTAGCACCGGAAAAGTCTCCAAAAATCTTAGCACCTCTTGAATCAAGACTGAAACTAACTACAGGCTGATGATTTTGATCATAGGCTACTCTTGCATCTGTAAGCATGTTACCATCAAGAATAGGGATAGCTTTTAGGAGGATTTTTTGTCCGGGTGATCCGGAAGAATCACTAAAGGGCAAGATAACATCGCCATATTTTTGAGCTTCAAGATCGTTGATTGAATCTACATGGGCATTTCTTTCCTCATCTACAGCCATCATTTGCAAATGAGCAGATTTTGAAATCAACTCCATTGCTCGTTGTTCTTCTTGGGCATTTTTAATACCGGGGAGTTGGACCAAAATATCTTCTTTTCCTTGTTGGGTAACACTGGGTTCGGCCAGACCAAATTGATCAAGTCGGTTGCGAATGGTGCCTATAGCTTGAGAAATGGCATTTTTTTTGATAGTCTCTTCTTCAAGTGAGGTAAAAGTAATGTCATAGTGAGTATTGCTTGAATCAATTTTTATGCCATCAAATTTTTTGAGAATATCAGAGAGATTGCCCGCTTCATCAGTATCTATCAAATCAAAATAGATACCGCTTTGGTCAGAACGAAGATTATCAAGCAAGATATTTGATTTTTTTGCTTCATAAGCAATAGAAGAAGCAATAGATGCGTAGCGACTCTTGAGGGCTTCTTGTGTTTTGACTCCCAAAAGCAGATTCAGACCCCCTTGCAAGTCAAGCCCTAAATTAATCTGAGGACCTTTAGTATGGAATACAGAAGGGATAGAAAAAATAACCCCAAAAAGGATAGCTAAAATAAAAATCACCAATCTAGGGTTAAATACTTGTTTCATTAAAATTACTTTGAAAGGGTATTATCAATTTTGTAAGCTACATATTCTTTAGCTAATTTTACAATGGTATCATCATTGAGCTTTACAGTAAAAAAAGTATCTTCAGGTTTAATAACTTCGCAGATAAATCCCCCTTGTGCGACTATCTTATCCCCTTTTTGAAGGTTCATTAACATTTCTTTATGCTTTTTTTGTTGCATTCTTTGTGGGCGAATAATGAAAAAATAAAAAATGGCAAATAAGACCAATAAAGGCAATACGGATGTTAAAATATCTTTATAATTTTGCATAGCTATCCTTTTGTGTTGAATTTGGGGCGTATTCTATCATTTGTTTCATTTAATTTTCTTTAGTCTTAACTTTTGATAATAATGTTAAATATATAACTCCAATAATCCCTGATATGCTCGATCCAAGTAAAATGGCAACTTTTGATACTTCCATAGATTCAGGATGACTAAAGGCAAGATTGGAAACAAACATTGACATTGTGAAGCCAATCCCTGCGAGCATGCCTGCTCCAAAGATATGCCCCCAACTAATGCCATTAGGTCTTGAGGCAATACCGGATTTTTCGCAAATAAAAGTAATCAAAACTATCCCAACAGGTTTTCCTACAACTAATCCTAAAATAATACCCAAGAGAATATGATCAATATTAAAATGGATCTCTCCTCCTATATTAACTCCGGCATTAGCAAAGGCAAAAAGAGGCATAATAAAATAAGCACTCCAAGGTTGTAGTAAATGCTCTAAGCGTCCTAAGGGACTTTGAATGGCATTTGTTTCATCTTTGATGGAATAAAGAATGTTGATTTGATCTTCATTGAGGTAATGATGATTTTTTGAAGCTTTGAGTTGAAAATGTTGGGTAAGATTTTTGATAAAAATTGAAAAATTTTTGCTTTGTTTTTTGGGTTTGATAGGGATGCAAAAAGCCAAAATAACTGCTGCAATGGTTGCATGAATCCCACTATTGTGAATGCTAAACCAAAGAAAAATACCCAATATCAAATAAGGAATGAGACTTTTTACTCCTATTTTATTCAAAGTAATCAATATGGCTACAATGACACCTGCTCCAAACAGCCAACTTAATTGCAATCCGGAAGTATAAAAAAATGCAATCACAACAATTGCTCCTAAATCATCAGCTACTGCCAGAGTCACTAAGAATACTTTTAAGGCCATAGGCACTTTTTTGCCTAACAACATAATCACTCCAAGCGCAAAAGCAATGTCTGTAGCCATTGGAATACCAAAACCATGATAAGAGGGTGTTTGGGCATTGAGGAGATAATAAATAAGTCCGGGGACAATCATTCCTCCAAGCGCTGCAATCGCAGGGAATGCTGCTTTTTTGAATCCGGCAAGTTCGCCAAAAAGCACCTCACGTTTAATTTCCAGCCCCACCATTAAGAAAAATAATGCCATTAAAACATCATTGATCCAATGATGGATTGAGAACCCTACAAAATGTTCTCCAAATTTAAAGCCAAAATCAATATGCCAAAATTCAAAATAATAAGTACTCAAAGGCGAATTTGCCACAATCATTGCCAATACAGCGCTGATAAAAAGAAAAATACCTCCAAAAGATTCGCTTTTGATAAAATTTAAAAAAACATTTTTGAGACCTATTTGAGCGGATTTTTCTAAATTATTCACTATTTATCCTTTGTTTTGAATTTGTGCTGAAAATCAATGCAATAATCCCTAAAATTACAGAAATAAAAGATGCGCATAATATGGATATTTTTGAAACATCAATCGCTACGGGGTTATTATAAGCAAGATTGGCAACAAACATTGACATTGTGAAACCAATCCCGGCTAAACAACCTACTGCAAATATATGTGCATAACTTAACCCTTTGGGTCTGAGTGAAAAATTCAATTTTTCACTCAAATAAGCAAAAATGATAATTCCAATGGGTTTGCCTACTACAAGCCCTAATACGGTTCCTAAAAATATTCCGTCAATTCCAAATTCTACTTTGGAGTTGATTTTTACTCCGGCATTAGCAAAGGCAAAGAGAGGCACAATAAAATAAGCACACAGAGGTTGTAGGGCTACTTCAATCCTAATAAGCGGATTTTGGGCGTATTTTGAGTATTTAGCAATAGTATCCAACATATGGACTTGTTTGCTTGTTTTTTCCATATCAATTTTTTTCTTTATGTCTTCATTAGATCTGATGAAATTTTTAATATTTTTCCATGAAGAGACAAAAAACCCTAATTTTTCTTCATTTCTATCAAGATGCATATCTTTGCCATTGTTGGTCATGAAGTTAATTTTATGCCACTCTTCCATCATATTCATAAAATATGTTTTTGTAATATTAGATCTCCCCGGGATACACAATGCTAAAATCACAGCCGCAACAGTTGCATGGATACCGCTATTATGCACAGCAATCCAAAGCAGAACACCTACTCCTAAATAACCGGAGATATATTTTGTATCTGTATAATTGAGATAAATAAGCACACAAATTAATCCAAGCGATATATAAACCCAACCCATATGCAGTGTATTTGTATAAAACAATGCAATGACGCTAATAGCTCCCAAATCATCAGCCACTGCGAGGGTAACTAAAAAGATTTTAATGACAGCAGGGACTCTTTTGCCTAAAAATAAAATAACCCCCAATGCAAAAGCAGTATCTGTGCTCATAGCTACGCCAAAGCCATGCTGTGAAGGTGTATGATAGTTAAAATATAAATAAATAATAATAGGGACAACAATCCCCCCCAAAGCTCCAAATACTGAAAAACTTACTTTTTTGAATCCGGCAAGCTCCCCATAGAGAACCTCTCGTTTCATTTCTAAGCCTACCATTAAAAAGAAAAACGACATCAATACATCATTGATAAAATTAAGCAATGTAATCCCGCTTGTTTTATTTCCAATAAACCCACCAAACTCAAGTTGCCAAATTCCAAAATAAATATTGCTAAAATCAGAATTTGCTATTAATAAAGCAATCACCACGCAAAAGAATAATAATAATCCTCCAAAGGATTCGTGCCCGATAAAAGTATGGAGACCTTTTTGAAGTTTATTTTTGATATAAAAAGATGAATTTTGAGATTTTTCTTCTTTTACAACTCTTAATATCTCTTCCATATGGAGTTCCTTAAAATTATATTACAGGTGTGAATTCTATTTTTTCGCGCACATACAAAACATATGCTTTTACAGATTGATTTTGGAATTGACCTTTGGAAAATTCTAAATATTTCTTTACTTGCCCAATATGTTTATTTTGATTTTTAATACCACTTTTATAATCTAGGATAATAACCTGATTGTTTTTATCTAAAATCATTGCATCTATGCGATTGAGGGTATTTTTGTTTAGATAAGAAACTTCCGATTTTATCCAAGCTTGGCTGATAATTGATTTAAACATTTCATTTTTTTTGAGTTTGTCTATGAGATTCAAAATATCTTCAATACTTTTTTGAGAAAGAAAAAATCCAAATTGATTATTGAGAATATGCCCAATAATTTCTTCTTTTATTCCATATCCAATCCTATATTCAAGCCCCTTATGCAAAGCTTCCCCAAATATTATATTCGCAGAAGCAGAAGATTGGAAATTATCTTCTTGTTTCACAAAGCCCTTTTGCCTGCCGAAATTCTTTTGTTCTATGACCAAGGGAGTGGGGTGAGATTCTTTGGAATTTTGCGATGGTGAAGGATGAGGGTTGCCCATAATAAGCGGGGTGAGTTCAAGTGATTCAAAAGAGCTTTCCTTTTCTTTTGGAATAACAATAAGCCCTTGTTTTGCCCTTGTAAAAGCAACGTATAAAACATTCATTTTTTCTTTTTCGCTGAGTTGTTTTTCTTTTTGGCAAGCTTTTTTATACTCAAAATCAATTCTCTCTCTTTGTTTTTGTTTGTAAAAGATTGTTTTGAGATCTATGCCTTCATAATCAAAGATGAGTTTGCCGGTATCGGGTCTTGGAGCTTTGAGACGATCACAAAGAATTACATATTCAAATTCAAGTCCTTTAGATTTGTGGATAGTCATTATTTGTAAGCCTTTTTTACTCTCAGGAGCAAATCCAATTTCAAGACGATGGATGCTATCTTGGAATTCATCCGGACTATCATAATCACAAGCTATTTCAAGCATTTTTTGAGCTGCTTTGCCATAAAGATTAAAGGTTTCCATAATTTCTAAAATAAATGCTTGAAGTGATTGCGAAGGTTTTTTTAGGGGCATTTGTAAGGTTGCATGATAGTTAAGTCCTGCAAGTTTATAGGCGCATTTTTTATGGAATTCTAATTTTGTTTTTGAGAATGCAATGGCATGGAGAATAATTTTGGCTTCGCTTTGATGAGCAAGCTTGGTGTTGGTTTCAGTAATAATTTGGAGATCGGAGTTTTGCGCCCATAGATAATCTCTGATATCGAGGACATCATCATTGCCAAAACATAAAATAGTAATCTCCCTTAAGGCAATGCCCAAAGAGAGTAGGGCATTGAGATTTTGCCAAATATTTTCATAAATATTTTCATCATTTTGACATATTTTGACATAACCTTTAAAAGAGTTGTTTTTGTTTGGAGAGACCTTTTGAGGGATATAATCTGCAATTTTAGTTCTGAAAATATCATTGACATAAGCAATAACATTTTCAGAACTGCGATAATTATAGGGAAGATTTTTTTGATGGATATTTTTGGAGGCATGATCAAAAAGTTCGCTATTACTCCCTCGAAATCGATAAATACTCTGTTTTGTATCCCCTACAAAAAAGATACTTCTTTCTCCAAAACGCCCTTCCCCGGAATAAATCTCATCAATTAATGGCTTGAGGATTTTGTATTGCACCATGCTGGTGTCTTGAAACTCATCAATAAGAATATGGGTAATCTTATCATCAAGCCTAAAATAAAAAAAATCGCTATCAAAATGATTTTGTAATAATTCATAAGCTTTCAGCGTGATAGCGCCAAAACTTAAGGTGTTATTAAAATTTATTCGCCGGCTTTTTTCATAAAGTTTTAAAAAATGAGAGATTTTATGAAGCGCTAAATACTCAGAGTAATCATAATATTTTTTAAGGGCATCTCTGAGTTCTTGAAATTTGGGTTCTAAATGTTGTAAATGCAATTTTTTGAAATAAAAGTATTCACTCCCTTCTTCAAGCCATTTGAGATTGTCTGTAAGGATTTTGATATTGTCTGTTTTGATAGCATCTTTTGCCCTGGAAGAGGCATTTTCACATTGAGAAACAATCATTTTGATATTTTGAGCAAGTTCTAAAATACTTTTAATATCTTTTCTAATATCTATCGTCTGCAAAGAGCTGACAGGGGGGAGATATTTATCAAATTGAAAGTATTCTAAATCAAGATAAAACACAAGATCAAGCAAAGAGTTTGGACTCATATTTTGAAATATACAAAAATCTAAAAATTCTTGATTGTCTTTTTGTGTGAGAGAAAGAAGAAAATCTTGATAAATTTTGTCTTTATCTTCAAATTCAATTTTGTATTGATGGCTTATGCCCACATACCAGCAAAACTTTTTGAGGATGAAGTTTAAAAAGGCATCAATTGTCATGATTTTTGTATTTGCGTATAAAAATTTTTCATAAATATGGTGGATATTTTTTTGAATATCTTGTGGATCAATCCCGTAATTTTGGAGTTCTTCAATTAGGGGTTGAGCATTTTTGTTGGTTTTGAGGGCGATAAGATTGTCTGAAATACGTTTGTTCATTTCAAAAGCTGCTTTTTTGGTAAAAGTTAGCGTAAGGATTTCATTAGGGTTTGCTCCATTAAAAAGTAAGCCAATATATCTCATCGCAAGCGCAAAGGTTTTTCCACTCCCCGCAGATGCTTTTAAAGCAAGCCATTGTTTGGAATCCATTTTAAGATACACTCCTTTTTGTCAAATAAAAACTAAAAATCTAAATATATCAGAAATATTGTCGATTTTTAAATTCAAAGGTATCCAAAGAAATTAAAATTGTTTTCATTGTAAAATAATATACATGAGATGAAAGGAATATAAGAATGAAAAAGATAATGTTTTTCTTTGTAGGAATAAGTTTGCTTCTAGGTAATGTTTATGGAGCAACTCAAAAAAAATCAACCTCTCCTGTCAAAACAATCCAAACCAAACGGAACATGGTTCTCAATCAATTCACGCGAGGCTCTATTGTGAGTGGGACAAAAGGCACAGGTTCTGTGAGAAGATGGTATTTGTTTAATGAAGGCAGCGTAGGCAGTTCTTATACAATGCTTGGAAAATCCCAATATGTATCTGTAGATTTGGGGTATAGCACTTATATTCGTAGTATTGAGTCTCTTTTTGGTGGGATGAGTTTGATGGCAGGGACAGAAGTGAGTGTCCCTATTTATTTGACAGTTCGGGGCAAGTCTAATATCTTAAGCGATAATCCCGCTCTTGAGACAAAAGAAACACAAGGATTGATAGGAGTTGGAGTCCAACTTCCTTTTATGCTGGGGCTTGAGTATAAGGGATTTTATATTAACGGGCTTGTAGGCTATACATGGTTATTTATGAAAGATACCTACCCTTCTACAGGAGCAGGGGATCACCCAAGTGTGCAAACAACCTATGATGGGTTGATTTATGGAGGCGGGTTAGGTTATAAGATTAGCAATGTTGTCAATATTGGCGTGCGTTATGTAAGAGGCGAACTTACTAATCGAAAAAATCAAACAAAATTCGATCAACGTGCCATTGATCAAGGGCTAGAAGCTAATAGCATTACCAAAGAGCGTGGTAGGGATATTTGGAATGTTGATTATCAGAGATTTTATGTATTTCTTTCTTATATTTTTTAAGTAAAATTTAGATTTGATTTGGATTATTAATTTGAGGTTTGGTATTGGGTATAGGCAACTTGGTAGAGTCATTTGAAAGAACTAAAATCTCATTTATTTCATGTAAATGAAATAAATGAGATTAAAAAGTGCCAACAAAGCTATTAACCCTATAAATACTAGAAAATCTTTGGATTCGTTTTTGATTTTGATAATTTTATAAGAAGTAAAAATTGAGAATATAACATAAAAGGACACAAGTACCATCGCCCAAATATCCACAAATGGCATAGGAAGGATAATTATCCCTCCTATAATTGCTAAGTATTTTTCATAGGGTTTGAGGTATTTGGTGTTGCACCACAGATACAAAAGACAGAGTGATCCCATCCCAAATAGACTCAACCATAAAAATTTTTCCATTAAAATCCTTATTTTAATCTACAAAATTACCAATAAAATGGTGGTTTGCCTCTGTATAGATATGATCATTTGGTCCTGGAGCATTCAGCCAAGAAATTCCAGATATGGCTAATCCAATTCCAATATTGATCAATAATGGCCAAAACTCTCCTTGAGTATGCTTCATTTCATCATTATCTAACAATACTACATTAACATTAGAGCCAAAAATTATATTTTGTTCTCTATCACTCAATACAGATGAATGAGTATTTTTATAAAATACTGCATTTTGTGCAGCTACAGTATTATTTGATTGTCCATAGACAAAAGAAGTTCCCATAAGTAAGATAGAAATCAATACTATTCGCATTTTTTTATTTATTTCTCCGTATTATTTAATATATATTGACAAATAAATTAAATTTTAGTTGTCATTTTGGAAATTTATTCTATTTTAAATTCCAAGTCAATAAAGAATGAAAAATTATTATGAGAAGTATTATTATTTATTACTATATGAAACATTTTTATTATTTTGATAATAAATATTTTATATATTTTTGTCATATAAATATCAATAAATAAAATTTATTATGATAATAAATAGAAATAATATTAAATAAAAATTTTATAAAGTAGATAAAAATCCTTAATAATAAAATTTTGTAATAAAAATAATAAAATATACTTGCATAGGCATTATAAGCAAAGCAGAGATGACAACTCCTTTTAAAAATTCAGAAAACACTATACATATTCGGATTACAATTGATATTTTATCCATTGTTTGTTAGACTTGTGCCATGAATGAGTTATTATCTATGGGTCAAGCTAGCGATTTTAGAGGTATAATAAGCTTATAAACAGGAGAGCTTATTGATGGAAGCAAAGGTTTTGAATGCTATGCACGCAGAGATTTTGCAATGGTATCATCTGTATGGGCGCAAAGAGTTGCCTTGGCGCAATCTCAAAGGAGAAAATGCCCCTTATGGAGTCTATGTTAGTGAAATTATGCTCCAGCAAACACAAGTGGCTACGGTTTTATCAAAATATTACGAACCTTTTTTGAAAGCCTTCCCCACTCTTGAAACTTTGAGCTTGGCAGCAGAAGAAGAGGTTTTGTATTTGTGGCGAGGGCTTGGGTATTATTCACGAGCACGCAATATGCTAAAGAGTGCCAAAATCTGCCAAAAATATCTCCCCGGCGATCCTAAAGAACTCATGAAATTACCCGGCATAGGGAATTATACGGCTAGGGCGATTGCATGCTTTGGTTTTGGCAGGGCAGTAGGGTTTGTGGATGGGAATATCAAACGCTTGCTTTTGAGATTCTTTGCCCTCAAAGATCCAAGCATGAATGAACTCCAAACATATGCCCAAGAAATACTCAACTTTCAAGATAGTTTCAATCATAATCAAGCTCTTCTGGATATTGGGGCAACCCTCTGCACGCCTTTATCTCCAAAATGTGTGCTATGTCCTTTGGAGAAGTGGTGTCAGGGCAAAGATAATCCGCCGGAATATACTCAAAAGTCTAAAATAATCTATGAAAGCATGACTTTAAATCTGGGGGTGTGTATTTGTGATGACAAAATCGGACTCCTCAAAAGCAAGCTTTCTTCCTATAAGGGGTTGTATAATTTTCCTAAAATTCTTGAAACGGGGTTGATTGATCTTCCTTTGATTGGGAGTTTAAGACATTCTTATACGCATTATCGTTTGAGATTGGAAGTTTATTGGGTGTGCGAGATACGCCATCTTGAAGAGGGGATTGAGTTTTTTACTTCTGAGGAAATACAAACACTTCCTATAAGTGGCATGACATTAAAAATCTTGAAACTACTTGAAAAAAATAATCTTTGGAGATAAAAGCCGGAGTAATATTTGGGCTCAGATTATGAGACCCAAATATTTAACTAAAAATTAATTATTTAAGATTGACATGAAGATTTATTTGAAATAAATCCCAAAGGTTATCCCTGCATAAGCGGCATTATAATCCAAGCCATAAGTCATGAAATTAAAATCAAGTTTATAGCCAAGGTGATTATTGATATCATATTTCATGCCGGTGCTAAAACCTGTGCCAATACCATCAAAATTATTTTTATGACCGGTATAGACTCCATTGATTGCATCAGAACTTCTGAGGGCTATATTGGCTCCAAAATATCCAAGTTTATTGCCTTTGGCTACTTGCCATAAATATCTGAATCCGGCTTCATCGCCATTTCTAAAGCTCACATCTTTGTGCTTTTGAGTGAGGTTGAGACGATAATAAAGCTGACCTGTAAAAGAAGAGGTTTTGTCATCTTGTGTGATTCGGCGGATCAGATTAAGCATAAAAGTATGCCCTTTGAAAAAATTCACACTCGAGCTATTGTCATCAAAAATAGCATTATTGATAATATCTGAATTATCTCCAATGACGACTCTAAAATTCTCTCCTTTATACAAGGTAAGCATAGCTCCGATATTAGCGCCGGCAAAATTCATCTCATTGATATGGGTATCTGTATATCTTGAGTCTGAGCTTTGAAAATAACCATTGGCATTTCCAAATATTTCAAGATAATCAAGAATCCCATAGCGGATATTGACATTCAAAAGAGCATCAAGTTGATTCGATCGGAGCTTGTCTTTTGAATAAGTAGGCAAAGAAATAAATTGACCATTTCCAAGCGGGTTTCCATAAAGCATAGGAGCACCTAAGCCGTCTTTTCTATATATCCCCATTCCGGTGATATCCACACCAAGTACAGCTTGATTGCTTTCAAGGACATCTCCCTCCATAGGAGGGGTAGCTTGAGCTAGCCCCAACATACATGTCAAGAATGACACAAATGCTAATAATTTTTTCATAAATTCCTCCTTTAGATCAAAAAATATTAAAATGCAAATGTAAGGCAGCCAACTCCGGCAGTAACTGCACATAAGCCTGCCCCGCTAACAACTCCTACCGGAATCAACCAAGAAGAGTTTTGTTTTACCCAGCTCCAAAAGCCGAAACCTTGAGTATGCTTCATTTCATCATTATCTAACAATACTACATTAACATTAGAGCCAAAAATTATATTTTGTTCTCTATCACTCAATACAGATGAATGAGTATTTTTATAAAATACTGCATTTTGTGCAGCTACAGTATTATTTGATTGTCCATAGACAAAAGAAGTTCCCATAAGTAAGATAGAAATCAATACTATTCGCATTTTTTTATTTATTTCTCCGTATTATTTAATATATATTGACAAATAAATTAAATTTTAGTTGTCATTTTGGAAATTTATTCTATTTTAAATTGCAAGTCAATAAAAAATATAGAGTTATCTTGGAAAAAAGAATCCTTGTTACTATATGAAACATTTTTTTGATAAAAGTTTTATATATTTTCATTTTTAGTTATCTATAAATGAATTATTTTTATCATGATGACTTGTTATAAAAAACATAAAAAATTGGAGTTTTAATGAAAAGATTAATAATTTATTTATTAATTGTCCCTAATCTTTACTCACAAACCCTCAAAGTAGATGAAATGCTCACTAAAAAATCTACTCTGAGATTTGAAGTTTCCTTATATTATGCGAATTTGCAACGGCAAAATAATGTGATAGCCCCTGTGATCGTGGGCTCCGGCATCGGATCTTCTCCCGTATTTACCATACCGGCGATACTAAGCACACAACAAGCCAACCAAGACTATCTCAATCTTGCATTTAATCTCAGATATGGCATTACCAAAGATCTTGAAATATTTGCTTCACCAAGTTTCTTCTATCAACATACCAATATAAGCGATACAGGGTTTTCAAATCAAAATGATTATAATTTTAACAATTTTAACATGGGGCTTATTTATCAAGTCAAAGAGGAGGGCAGGTATCCTGCATTGCTCATTGGCGCTACTCCTATTATGATTGAAAAATCTATCTTCAACAACAATCATGACAAGAATAAACCGGGTAATGTTGATTATTTTAAAAGTTATTCATTCTTTGCTACAAGTTATTACACGGTTGATCCTATTGTATTTTTGATTCAAGGGGGGTATCATCTCAGTCTTCAAAGGAAGTTTGGCAAGCATCATGTAGAGGCGGGGGATGTCCTTAGCCTGAGTCCTATGGTATATTTTGGGATCAACCCATATACTTCGCTTAATTTTGGCATAAGATATGAATACAAGTTCAAAGACAAGATAGACAATCAGGTAGTTATCCATCAAGGCTCATCCATTGCGTATCTTTTTGGGGTAAGTTATGAGATTTCTCCTGATTTGATGATGAGTGTTGATCTCAATAGTCTCAATACAAATTTATATGCGGCTAATAGCGTGAATGTATTATTTTCATACAGAATAAAATGAAAAAGATTATCCTCATTATATTCCGGTGTGTATGGGTGCTAAATGGAGAAGTCTATATCACAGAAGATAATATATTTTTGCAAAAACCACTCAAGTCATGGATAGAGTTTAAAAATGATAACTTAGTCAGACAACAATATGATTATAGCTGTGGTAGCGCTTCTATTGCTACAATTTTGAAGTATTACTATAATGATGGAAACATTACAGAACGTGATGTTATTGATGGGATTTTGAAATCTAAGGGGTATGATAGGACTCAAAATGAAGTTTTGAAAGAAGGGGATAACGTCATTTCTTTTTTGGATTTATCAGAATATGCGAAGTCTAAGGGTTTTAAGGCATTGGGATTTGGGGTTGATTTTGAGAGTTTATCCAAGCTCAAGATCCCTGTGATTATTTTTGTGAGTGTGAGGGATATAGATCATTTTAGTGTTTATAAGGGAATGGATGAAGAGTATGCCTACCTATCTGATCCCAGTTTTGGAAACATCAAAATAAGGCTTGCGATCTTCAAAGAAATGTTTTATCAACGAAAAGATACTTCCTATCCCGGAAAGATATTGGCGATTGTGCCTCAAGATCAAGATGTAGAGATTAACAAGAATTTTATGGACATAAAAAATAACTCAAATTTTCTCTATGACTCTATCAACCGAAATTTAATTTATCAGGGTTTTAGATAATATTTGAATATTAAGATTGGCATCAATAAGAATTAGATTGTAAAAAATATTTATAATTTTTGGATTCGAAATTGTGATGTGATAAAATGTGAAAAATAATATTATAAAATCATTGGTTTTGGGATGTAAAACTATTTTGATACTATCCAAAATAGTGTCAAAAATAGATAGATTAAGGGGTTTTGGAGGTTTTTGATAATACAGATTTGCAAAAAACGACAATATAAATATGCGTGTAGTTTCATAGAAATCTAAACAAAGCTATAACTTTTATTTTAAGCCGGGAATGAATCGGATTGATGTGATATTTTGAAGACAGTGATTTTGCGATATTTTTTTTGTGAGGACAGAGTAGCAAAAATCACAATATAAACATAAGCTTATATTAGAGAAAATCTTGCTACCCCAATATTTGATTTATTTTTGTATTTAAAGTTTTGATAAATTCTATACAATTAGGCTCTAGAGTCTTTAAAGTCGTGGATGACGCTTATACTCCCTTTAATATCACTTAAAATTGCGCAAGCGCTTTCAGCAGCGCTGCCTAATGCGCAAGAGACCATTGAAGTAACCCCTGATGCTATGCCTGCTACATAGATACCTTCTTTAATAAGGTTTCTGTCTGCATGTTTGAGTTTGATTTTTCCGGGTTTGGGCATGAGGGTGTGGGGTTGGCTGATTGATCCTAACCCTTGTATATCAAATTCGTTTGCTCCGGTTGCTAAGACAACATAATCTCCTTCAAAATTTCCTTGAGTGGTTTTGACACAAAAAGCTCCTTTATTGCCCAAAATCTCAGTAGCTTTGGCATCTATATAATTTATTTTGGTAAATTCTTCAATTTGCTTTTTGGTATGGGTAATGATTTGTTCACCTTTGATTGATTTTGGGAAAAAGGGGACATTATAAACTTCTGCTTTTAAGATATCTCCCTTTCCTTCATCAATAATAGTGATGGCGAAGTCTAAATCTTTGTTAATAGCAGATGCCAAGATCAAAGCTGTATTTAATCCTGCGACACTACCACCGACAATAACAATTCTTTTTTTCATTCAAAATCCTTTTTATTACAAAATTTATTGGTTAGCCCGTAACCAGCTTGTAGGCTGTAACGAGCATAGAAAGCAAATAAATGCTTAGTAGCGTTATTCTATGGACTTTGGCGCTAGAGATTTGGATAAGCTTAATCCCTAAATATACCCCCACCATAGACGCTACACCTATATAAAATCCTGCATGGAGGACTTGAGCATCAATGATGTGTTGGCGATGAAGGGATATTGTGCCCGAAATAGAAGAAAAAACAACAAAAAATAAGCCCAATGGAACGCTTTTTTTGGATCCATACCCCAGATAGTATCCCAAAATAGGAACGATCAATAACCCCCCTCCAATCCCTAAAGAAATGGCAAAAATCCCTGTAATCGCACCTGTAAGGATAAGGATAAGACGTTTTTGAAATTGAGATTTTATAGGCGGAGTAGCGTTTGTTGTATTTTTAACATTGAAGGCATATTTGATAAAAGAATAAAAAGTAATACACAAAAATAAAATCGTTAATATTTTTGAACTGATATTTTCAAGAATAAGCCCGCTAAAACTAGCCCCAACCAATCCTCCGATCCCTGCATAAATGCCATCACTGATATCTAAAAGTCTTTTTTTGTAATTGATAATAGATCCAAAAACAGAGGAAAAAATCATCTGCATGATAGAAATGCCTATAGCATGTTGGATGCTATAGCCCAAAATCAACATTATCGGGACAATAATAATCCCCCCACCTATGCCAAAAAATCCTGCTGCTACCCCGGTTATGAGACCAATAACAACATATGCAAAAATATCCAAACCCATAAAATCTCCTGCAAATTTTGTATAATATTACACAATTTTAAATACAAAATAGAAATTTTTAATCGTATTTTCATCTGCTGAAATTATAAAATATTTGATTTAACCCGGTTTTTTTGAAATATTCAAAAATATTTTCATTTTTTGGAATATTTTTGTGGCACTGCATATGATTTATTTTAAAACCTACTTCATTTTGTTTTTTGCAAGAATATCTAATTGAGACCGTGATGAAAAAATCACGAAAGTATCCAAAAAATAATAAATGATGAAATTAATTTGAGTTTGAAAACATTTTATCAGCTAATTATGGTGGATTGTATTTAGCTTTTATCTAATCTTACAAAGGTTGCTTGTTAAAAGTGAGGAATAAAGTTGTTTAAATTTTTAGTCTTAAAATTCGGAATTGATTTTGCTTAAAAGTATTTAGATCTTGCTTGATTTGGGGAGTTTAAATGTGTGTTAGCTATTGTAGTAAGTATATTCAGATTGAATTGTTTGAAAAAAGTCGTTTGCTTCAAAAATTCTTTGAATATACCAAAAAGCATTTTTCTAAGCAATATTATTTATCTTCTTCACTCCTTATTCTTGATGATGGAGAAAGATTTAAAAAAGATTATTTAATCAATTGGGCTTATCATGCAAGCTTACAAGAAGGCAAAATAAAATTAGATACACTCTTGAATAAAAGCTATTTACCCTTGCGTATCAAAATATTGAAACAAAATGATATGCTTCAAAAAATAAATATTTCTCTTCAAATTGTTGGTTTAAATAAGATTATTTTGATACTTAATAAGGAAAATAGAGTTGCAAAACGATATTTGAAATGCTTGTTTGGAAAATATTGTATTTTTGAAACAGAAAATCAAATCCATTTAAATAGCGCGGATGAATCTTTATGGGAATATGTGATTGGGCTTGTGAGTTCCAGAATTATCCATAATGTAGCTATTGATTTTAGTTATGAGGGATTTGGGGGGAGTGCTCATTGTTTTCTCACTCAAGATGAATATAGACTAAGTCAATGTTATAGAGAGCTTGAATCTAAGGTAAGCGATAGTTTTGAGAGTGTAAAAAAGCGTTATTTGTATTTGGCAAGGACTTATCATCCGGATAACGTATATGGCAAAGATGAAGAGATTGTTCAATTCTATTATGATCGTTTTAGAAAAATCAATGAAGCTTATGAAATGATTAAAAAAGTCTCTCAAAATAATCTAATTGAAAAAAATATTTAAAATTTTATTTATTTTAATATTTTTGATAGATGGCATTATTCTTTGGAAGGTATTTTGTCAGTAGATGCAATCGAAAAAATTTTATTCTTATCTCTAGTTTGCTACAATATTTTTTAAAATTTTAATCAAAAGAAATACAATGAATCCACCGGTATTGAAAATAGGTGTTCTTTTAAGACCCTCTACCCCCATACTTAAAGAATCTTTTTTGGATATTCAAAACATATTTCAAAAACAAGGTATTGAGGTAGTGCTTGAGAATGATTCTGCGCAGATGATCGGGATTGAAGGGATGGATTTTGATAAAATGTCTCAAGAGGTCAATGCGCTTGTTTCGCTCGGAGGAGACGGGACGCTTATTGCAGCAATTAGGCGTAGCTACCCTTATAAAATACCTGCTTTTGGCATTAATATAGGTCATTTAGGATTTTTGACAGCCATCAATCCAAAAGAAGTTAAAGAGTTTGCTATGATGCTTGTAAAAGGAGATTATGTTATTGATGAACATATGATGATTGAAGGGACGCTAAAAGGTCCAAATCAAGAAAAGAAACTTTATGCCCTCAATGAAATTCTGATTTCTAAAAAAAATATTCCCGGAATGCTCAAAATTTATGCCAAAATTAATCACGAACCTTTTAATGTTTATTATGCCGATGCGCTTATTGTAGGGACTCCAACCGGTTCTACCGCCTATAATATTAGCGCAGGAGGATCTGTGATTTATCCTTTTTGTAGAAATATTTTACTTACCCCTATTTCTCCGCATTCTCTCACACAAAGACCCATGGTTTTGAGTGATGAATTTGTATTGGAATTTGGTGTAGAAGAGAATTGTATGCTTGTAGTAGATGGGCAAGAAATTGTAGAGATGACAAAAGAAGACACTTTGGTTGTTTGTGCTGCTTGTTTGAATGCTCAACTGATACAAAAGCAAACAAGGAGTTATTTTAAGGTTTTAAAAGAGAAGTTTAAATGGGGCGAAGAATGATCCGCGAATTGATTATTAAAAATTCCGTAGCTTTTGAAAATCTGGATTTAGAGTTTCATAATGGATTTAACGTATTTAGCGGGGCAAGCGGGAGTGGCAAATCTGTTTTGATGGAATCTTTGCTTGGAATTTTTGGTCTAAAAGATACGAATGCAGAATTCATTGAAGCAGATTTGGATGTTTGTTTGAATGATTTTGGGGTTATTTTGGATGAATTTGGACTTTCTCAAGAAGATGAAGGATTAACAATAAGTATCATCAAAAAAGAAAAAACAAGGTATTTTATCAATCATTATGGGAGTTCTAAAAGGCGATTGAGTGAGCTTATGTCAAAATTTGGCAAGCATATCTCCTCAAAGGGCGCAGATGAATTAAAAGTAGAAAATATCCTAAGAGTATTTGATGATTTTATCATTGATAAAAATCCCTCTCATAAAGAATTGTTAGAGAATCTTAGAAAAGAATTTCATTTGTATAATCAGCTCAGAGAAGATTTAAGAGTTTTAGAAGAGGA
Source organism: Helicobacter sp. 11S03491-1 (assembly GCF_002272835.1). NCBI lineage: Bacteria > Pseudomonadati > Campylobacterota > Epsilonproteobacteria > Campylobacterales > Helicobacteraceae > Helicobacter > Helicobacter sp. 11S03491-1. Next base: position 48,944 of record NZ_MLAO01000006.1, on the reverse strand, counting down.
GGAAAGAAATATTCAAAATCTTAAGGAGTTTGCTGAGTTTGAAATCCAAAAAATTTCATCCATTGCGCCAAAAGAAGGTGAATATGAGAAGTTATTGGAACTAAAAAAATCTCTTTCAAAAAAAGAAAAAATTCAAGAAAGCCTTCAAGATACTCTTTATGTGCTGGAAGAAGCCTCAAAAATTACCCATACACTTGCTTTGATAGGGAAACAAAGCGCTCTTTTTGAAGAAGGACTTTTAGAAGTGAGGGCATTCTTAGATGATGAGAGTCAAAGGCTTGAGACATTAGATGAAATAAACACAGAGGAAATGCTTAATCGTATTGAGTTGCTTGCGGATCTTAATCGAAGATATGGAAGCATTACTCAAGCACTCCATCATTTAGAGGTTCAAAATAAAAAACTTCAAGATTATCAAAATCTAACTCAAGATAAGGCATCTCTTACTAAAAAAATTGATAATTCGCGAAATATTTGCTTTGAATTAGGAAAGCATATTCGGATAAATCGTCAAAAATTCCTTATAGATTTTGAAAAAGAAATACTTTGTCTATGCAAGCAACTGTTACTCAAAGATCCTAAAATTACTCTTAAACCTTGTGATCTCAAAAAAACAGGGTTTGATGAAATAGAATTTAAACTTGAAAATACAACCATTGAATCCCTGAGTTCAGGGGAATATAATCGCATGAGATTAGCAATGATGTGCTTAGATGCAAAAATTAATCATTCCGGGGGTATTTTGGTTTTAGATGAAATTGATGCTAATTTGAGCGGGCAAGAAAGCGAAGGTGTGGCTAAAGTGCTTCAAATGCTTTCAAAAACTTATCAAGTCTTTGCCATTTCGCATCAACCACATATGCCTGTACTTGCAGATTGGCATTATTTGGTTTATAAAGAAAAAGGAAAAAGCCAACTCAAGCTTCTTGACAAACAAGGGAGGATTGAAGAAATGGCCAGAATGATCAGTGGAGTGAATATCACAAATGAAGCTTTGGAGTTTGCTAAAAAAAGATTAGAAGAACATTCTTAAGGAATTTTTATGAAACTTGGGTTGCTTAAAAATATTGCTAAGTTTTTCAGCACTCAAGAAGTGATTGAGAATCTCAAACGAATTGATGATAATTTATTTAAACTTGAGTTAAAAAATAAGATTTTTTATTTTGATATGACAAAAGGAGAGAGTCATATTTTTATCACTTCTACGCTTCTTTTGCCGGCAAAAAAATATAATGCTCCTTTTGATGTATTGCTTAAGAAATTTTGTTCAAGAGCTAGGATTTTAGAGTGCAAAACGGATGGGGATAATCGTATTTTGAAATTTGATTGCAAACAAAGCGGGGCTTATAAAGACATTTTATTTTCTATTCAGTTTGAATTTACAGGTCGGCATACAAACGTTATTATTTTGGATTCACAAAATATTGTTTTGGAAGCTTTGCGGCATATCAATAGTGATAGAAGTTTTCGTGAAGTGCGTATTAATAAAATATTGCAACCTTTGGGACAGCCCCATTATCGAAATTTTGAAAATCATCAAGATCTGAATGATGAAGAGTTGTTGGGGCAACTTGAAAAATTTTATTTAAATATGTTAGAAAAAAAACTTGCCCTTAAAAAGCAAATTTTAATAGAAAATTTTTCTAAAAAGATTCAAAAACTTCAAAAAACACTACAAGATTTGCCTCAAGAAGAAGAAATGGTTGCTACTGCAGATAGACTTGCTAAAGATGCCAATATTGTATTGGCAAATTTAGGGCAAATAAAAAATTTTGTTACTACAATTAAGCTAAAAGATTTTTGGGGTAATGAAGTAGAAATCTCTCTTCCATCAGGGATAAGAACTCCTCAAGAAGGGGTAAATTTAATGTTTTCTCAAGCTAAAAAATTGATTAAAAAGGCTAAAAATACTCATATGCAAGTCCAAAATCTTGAGAGTAAAATTCATTTCTTTAACCAAGAAATGAGGTATATCCAAACAATTACTTCATTACAAGATTTGGTGATTTTAGAGCCTAAAAAAACGGATAAAAAAATATATTCTAAATATGAAGTGATTTTTATTGAAGGGCTAAAAATTTCTATAGGAAGAAATAAAAATGAAAATCAAGCTCTTCTGGAGGAGGCAAGGGCTGATGATATTTGGTTGCATATTCGAGATATTCCCTCTTCTCATATGATTATTCATTGTGGAAAAGGGAAGGTTTATGAAGAAATAATTTATAAAGCCGGACAAATTTTAGTAGGATTAAATTCTATTCAAACAGGAAACTTTAGTGTCGATTATACCAGAAGAAAGTTTGTAAAAATCATTGAAGGATCAAATGTGATTTATGCCAAGCATCAAACTTTTCATTATAAAAAATAAATTTCAAGGATGAAAAAATGGCAATTTCACCTATTGGCAATATAACTTATATCAATCAAAATTCACAAGCAAATTCTACACAACAAGCAAATGCTCTGGGAAGAGCAGATATGACAAATATTTTAAATAAAGAGTTTGAAGATAAAATCAAAGATATACAAGAAGTCCGACCTACTGAGACTTCTGATGCTATCCATCCTGATTCCAAAGGCAATGGAGGGTTAGAACAAGAGCAAAAAAAACAAAAACAACTCTCAGAAAAACAAGAAGACACAAAAGAGGAGTTTATTAAGTCTTCACACATCTTAGATATAAAAGTTTAGATTTTATTTTATAAAATTGTATCCATAATGATTAAATTCCAAAGATTAAATTTTGTGAGATTTTTTAGGCTATTTTAATAGCCTAAAATAAAGTGATTTGGATTAAATAGCATTGTTTTTCTAATTTATTAAATAATTCGAAGTGTGTTTATGGAGCAAAATGGAGACATAAATACATTCTCTCTTCATTTTTTACATCGCAGGATTCTTAGTATTTGCAAATATTTTCAAAATATTTTTAAATTTAGAAAGACAGCTATGATTTAAGCTGTGATAGAATCCTTAATAATTGAGATTTGGAAATGTTTTTAGATTCCGGATTATCCTCATCAAAATATTTCTCATTTATCTTGTTTTGTTAGAAAAAAAGTTATAAAGTATAGTGTTCAATTTTACAAACACCAAACACAAACAACCACATTAAGGATAAACTATGGAACGACAAACCAAAGACAATGCTCTATTTGAACAAATATCTCAAAGGCTTGAGAGACTTTCTAAATTAAGTCCTCATAATCAAGATAAAGACTTAAATACACAATTAAGTAAAAAAGGTATCAACAGAAGAGATTTTATGAAATGGGCAGGGATGATGACTGCTACGATGGCTTTGCCCGCAAGTTTTGTGCCATTGACTGCAAAAGCTGCCCAAATAGCTAACCGTATCCCGGTTATTTGGTTGCATATGGCAGAATGCACGGGTTGTAGCGAAAGTTTGTTGCGCACTGAAGATCCAAGTATTGACAGTATTATTTTTGATTATATCAATTTGGAATATCATGAGACAATCATGGCTGCTTCCGGCTATCAAGCAGAGCAGAATTTAAAAAATGCCATTGCCAAACATAAAGGAAATTATATCCTCATGGTTGAAGGAGGTATCCCACAAGGGACAGAGTATTTCCTCACTATCGGGGCAGATGGACATACAGGGGCAGAAGAATGCAGGGAGGCTGCCCAAGGAGCAGCAGCTATTTTTGCTATCGGGACTTGCTCAAGCTTTGGAGGTGTTCAGGCAGCCTATCCTAATCCTTCAAATGCACAACCTTTGAGTAAAATTATCAATAAACCCATTATTAATGTCCCGGGTTGTCCTCCAAGTGAGAAAAATATTGTAGGGAATATTATGTATTTTGTAATGTTTGGAACATTGCCTGCAGTAGATGCCTATAATCGTCCAATGTGGGCTTATGGTCATAGGATTCATGATTTGTGCGAAAGAAGAGGACATTTTGATGCAGGTGAATTTGTGCAGCATTTTGGAGATGAAAATGCGCAAAATGGTTATTGTCTCTATAAAGTAGGCTGTAAGGGACCTTATACTTTTAACAATTGCTCCAAACTGCGATTCAACTCCCATACAAGCTGGCCTATACAGGCAGGTCATGGTTGTATAGGGTGTTCAGAGCCAAATTTTTGGGATACTATGAGTCCTTTTGAAGAACCCATTGGGAATAGATTGTTCCATACTTCTTATGATGGCATTGGAGCAGACAAAACAGCTAATACAGTGGGGACTGTTATTTTAGCTGCTACAGCTGTGGGTATTGCTGCTCATGCGGTAGTTTCGAGCTTGGTAAAAAATAAAGACGAGCAATAAGGAGTAAAAAATGACAAAACGAATTATAGTAGATCCAATTACAAGAATAGAGGGGCATTTGAGAATTGAAGTGATCGTAGATGAAAATAATGTTATTCAAGATGCATTTTCATCATCAACACTATTTAGAGGGCTTGAAACCATTATTAAAAATCGCGATCCTCGTGATGCAGGGCTTATTGCCCAAAGAATTTGTGGGGTTTGTACTTATTCTCATTACAAAGCAGGGGTAACAGCTGTTGAGGATGCTTTGGGAATTACACCTCCTTTAAATGCTTTGTTGGTAAGGAGTTTGATGAATATTGCCTTGATTTTACATGATCATGTTGTGCATTTTTATACTTTGCATGGGCTTGATTGGTGTGATATTACCTCTGCGCTCAAAGCAGATCCCGCAAAAGCAGCCAAAGTTGCTTTTAAATATACAGATTATCCTCTGGTAGCAGGTGAAGACGAACTCAAAGCAGTGCAAAAAAGAGTTACGGATTTTGTCAAACAAGGGGCATTAGGACCTTTTAATAATGGTTATTGGGGGCATAAAACTTATCATTTTTCTCCTGAACAAAATCTCATTGTCCTCTCACATTATCTGAAACTTCTGGAAATTCAAAGAGAAGCTGCAAAAATGACAGCTATTTTTGGCGCTAAACAACCCCACCCCCAAAGCCTAACAGTTGGAGGTATCACTTCTGTAATGGATGTTATGGATCCTACGCGCTTAGCAGAATGGAAATTTAAATTTGAAAAAGTTGCTGATTTTGTCAATCGTGCTTATTATCCGGATCTTGTTATGGCAGGCAAAGCCTTCAAAGATGAACAATCTGTTATAAAAGGCTGTGGGCTTACAAATTTCATTGCTCACGAAGAGATTTTGCTTTCAAAAGATCACAATCTCCTTAGTAGCGGGGTTGTCTTGAATGGTGATTTGAATAAACTCTACCCTATTGATGAAAATCTTATCAAAGAAGAAGTAACCCACTCATGGTATCAATATGAAAATACTAAAGAAGTGCAACTCCAACCTTATGATGGACAAACAAATCCTAATTATACAGGGTTTAAAGATGGCAAAAGTATTGGTCCTGATGGCAAGCCTATACAGACAAAATTATTGGATTTGGAAGGGAAATATTCTTGGATAAAATCTCCCAGATATAATGGTATGCCTATGGAAGTAGGACCTTTGGCATCAGTTGTTGTAGGTTTGGCTGCAAAAAATCCTTATATCACTAAGATTGCCACACAATTTCTTAAGGATAGTGGTTTGCCTATTGAAGCGCTTTTTAGCACACTTGGACGAACAGCAGCAAGATGCATAGAAGCAAAAGCGATTGCAGATAACGGATTGATGACTTTAAATTCTTTGATAGAAAATTTAAAATCTGATAAGGCAACTTGCGCTGATTATGTTATTGATAAAAACAAAGAATATAAAGGCAGGTATATTGGTCAAGTCCCTAGAGGAATGCTAAGCCATTGGGTAAGGATTAAAAATGGGGTTGTAGAAAATTATCAAGCTGTTGTCCCTTCTACATGGAATGCAGGACCTAGAGATAATAAAGGGCAAAAAGGACCCTATGAGATGAGTCTTATTGGGACAAAAGTGGCTGATATTACAAAACCTTTGGAAATTATTCGGACTATCCATTCATTTGATCCTTGTATTGCTTGTTCAGTTCATGTGATGGATACCAAGGGGAATAAAATTGGTGAATACAAAGTCGATCCTGCGTTTGCAAGGATTTAGGAGGACAAGATGAAAAACTCAATAACTTCAAATGGGAAAAAGTTCCAAGCTTATAAAGAATTTTCAGGACTTACCAGAATATTTCACTGGATAAGAGCATTTGCGATTTTTGGACTTATTTTTACAGGTTTTTATATTGCATTTCCATTTTTGCAATCTCAACCAAGCCCACAACCAACTAATTTTTTGCAAGCTTATATTAGGAGTTGGCATTTATTTTTAGGATTTGCTCTTATTGGCGTATCTATTTTTAGGCTTTATTTGTTTATTTTTGACAGAGCCAGCAGATTAGAGAGAGTCTCATTTTACCAATGTCTCTCTCCAAAAGTTTGGATTGAGCAAATCAAAGTTTATCTTTGGGTAGGCAAACACCCTCACATTAAAGGAGCTTATAATCCTTTACAATTTGTAACTTATTTTATTTTGGCTGTATTAACCTTAATAATTTGTCTTACAGGTGTTGTTTTGTATTATAATGTTTATCATAATGGTTTAGGCAGTGTGCTTGAGGATTATTTTAAATGGTTTGAGGTAATGTGTGGGGGACTTGCAAATGTGAGGTTAATCCATCATATTGTTACATGGGCATTTATTATTTTTATTCCTGTGCATATTTATATGGTTATATGGAATTCTCTAAAATATCCTAATGGTGGAGCAGATGCTATGATTAGTGGTCTGAGATACAAAAAGATTGAAAAAGTAAATAATTGAAAATTTTAATTTTGGGGATTGGGAATATACTTTTTGGAGATGAGGGCATAGGTGTTCATCTTTGTAATTTCTTGAAACTTAATTATGCCTTTAGAGGTGATCATGATATTGATATTATTGATGGAGGGACAATGGCGCAGATGTTAATCCCTATTATCACTTCTTATGATAAGGTTTTGATTCTTGATTGTGTGAGTGTGGATAATGAAAAAATAGGGGAAGTTTATTATTTTGATTTTGATAATGTCCCTAACACGATTACTTGGGCAGGAAGCGCTCATGAGGTTGAAATGCTCCAAACTCTTAAACTTACTCAACTTTTAGGTGATCTCCCACCTGTAAAGATTATTGGCATTGTTCCCCAAGTCATTGGAGAACAAACTGCTTTTAGGCTTTCTGAGGAGGTTAAAAAGGGCGCTGTTGTAGCAGAAAAGTTAGCTGTTGGATATCTTTTAGATTTGGGGGTTGAGGTAGAAAAAATCGGCAATAAAGATCTTCAAGAAATTGCTAATTTTTCTTTTAGGGGTTATTAGAGATGGTTTTTGAGTTTATTTTTAGCACTCAATCAAAATCTCATGCTCGCATATTTGATAAGTTTTTGCAATACCATGCCACATTAAAAAATCTAAAATTTTCTCATTGCTTTGATCTTACAAAGACTCCTTCAGAATATATATTTTTGTTAGATGCTTCAACCCAAGATGCTTTAGATTTTGCTGATGATATAGCTAAAAGATTGCCCTTATCAATCCATTTTCGTTTTTTAGAGTTCAAAATTTCTGAGTGTATTTTGGACAAACCTCAAAAAAAATCTCATAAACAGCCTGAGTTTTTAGATGCCCTTGAAACAAAAGAGATTTTGGACAAAAATTCTTCAAAATTTTGCAATTTGTTTGATTGGGTAAAAAATATTCAATTCTTAGGCAAACAAATAACCCAACCAAGCGATCTTCAAAAGGCATTCAAACAAATCATATTAAAACTTAAAAATAACCAAAGTGTTCTTATCAAAACCTCTAGAGGCATCAAAGAAATCTCATTATCGCAAAAAAGTTTAGATGTGATGTTTTGGGATCTTTGTAATGCTTTGACTTATACGCGTTTGCAAAACCTTGAATCTCAAGTACTCGCAAGCTATGAAAAACCTTCTATGCTATTATGTCCCAAGGAGGTTTTCGCCCCTTTGCTGCTTAAAAATAAAGATACTTTTGAAATACGTGCCATGTTAGCTTATGATATAGTTTTGTCCTTGTTGGGTATATTTGCCTTAGAAGCTGAGATGGGGTATGTATTTGTTAAAAATAGCTCTTCTAAAGAGTTTGATTTGAGTTATGAACATCATAAATTACCTAAAATGAGTGAAATTGTTGTAAGCCAAGAAGGATTTTTGATCTATAAAAAAATCGATAAAAAATCTAAAAATATCTTTGATGTGATTGCGCAGCATTTTGATGATGATAATTCCTCTCTTCCTAAAAATATTCAAAAAAATACTCCTTCTATTATCCATCATCAAAAACTTATCATATTTTTGAGTAAAACACATCCCAGCGGTATTTGGGTCAAGCAAGGGAAAGAATACAAAAGTCTTTTGCCTATTGTTTTTGAAAATAATCCCAAACTGATACTTCAGAAGATAGAAAATCATTATGATGGAGGTGAAAAATTATTGAAGAATTTTTGCAATCATTTTGAAGATATTTTTAGATCCATCCAATCGTTGCCCGATGCATCTATGGAGAGTAAAAATTTGATAGATATATTTTCCAGTGCAGCTTTTGTATTGGGCTATCAAAAACAATTTATATCCAATAATACATGTATTTTAAATCATGCAAAGAAGTTTGTTAGAGATAAGGGTCCCAGAATTGATTTTAAACTTATTAAAGAAAATGATTGTTTAAAGTTAGATTATCCTAAGGTCTTGCGTTCTGCAATGAGTTTTTTGATAGCCGGACTTGATGAGGCAACTCTTAGTTATGGCTTTGTTGATAGTTTGGCTGAATTTTTAGGAAAATTTGCTTTAGATACCAGTATTAATTTTGGCATAAAAAATGCTCTCATATGCGGGGATATGCTTACTCAAAAGGTTTTTTTGGATAAAATGCTGCATTATTTTCCTAAAAGCATTCATCTTGCACTTCCCAAAGAGGGTTATGTTGATTATGATTAAGGTCACTGGAGATATTGATAGTTTAGATTTTGTTCAAAACCAACATAACAATATGAATGCTTTTATCAAAAAAATCTATCAAGGTCATGTTACCAATATGGCAGTAATAGAGATTGATAATTTTAATGGTATTGGGATTGTTTATGGCATCAAAGCAATCACACAAATGGTTAGGAATTTTTATCTGGAAGCGCTGAAATTTTTTCCTCAAAATTATTACAGACTCTATGCGTTAGGTTTTGGACTTTTTGGATTGATAACAACAGATAAGATCCTTTTAAAATCTTTTGTCAAAAAAATCAATGCTTTTAATGATTTGTTTATCCGGCATGAATTTGAAATTAACAAACAAGTTAAAATTTCACTTACACTTCATATCGGCATCTCATCTAAATATATGCAAGATGGGTATTCGAAGTATCGGTTTGATGTCTTAAAAGAAGCTTTTTGCGCTCTTTTAGATGCAAAAAATACTTATAGAGACCTAATTGTATTTGACAAAAATCAAATAAATTCTAAGAATATTCAAGAAAAAATTAGAATTACTAAAATTATCTACCAAGCATTTAGCAATGATTTGTTGATCCCTTATTTCCAGCCCATAGTAGATTTAAAGACAGGTGAAATTTTTAAATATGAAGCATTAGCAAGGATAAAAACTCACCACAATCGTGTCATTTACCCTAAAGATTTTTTAGATGTTTTAAAAAAGACGGTGATTTATGCACGCGCTATCAAACAGCTTATCCAAAAATCTATAAAGATTGCCATTGAAAAACAAATTGATATTTCTATTAATTTGAGTATTGTTGATATAGAAAATTTTGATATTGGGGAATGGTTATTAAACCAGATACAAATCAATCATCTGGGAAAAAGAATTACAATTGAAATTACAGAACAAGAAGGAGCAAAAAATTTTAGCGTTTTTTCAAATTTTTTTAAAAGACTCAAGCAAACAGGCGCTCAAATTGCTATTGATGACTTTGGTTGCGGGTATTCTAATCTTGAAATACTCATGCATATCCCCATTGATTTTATTAAAATTGATGGCAGTTTTATTACAGATATTCATAAAGACGCTCATAAATCCCGGATTGTTATGGGGATTGTAAAATTTGCAAAAGCGCTCCATATTACTACTATTGCTGAGTATGTCATGACTGAAGAAATCTATAAAAAAGTCATGGAATTGGGAGTGGATTACGTTCAGGGTTATTTTATAGGCAAGCCAATAGATTTGAATTAAAATTATGTTAAAATCCAAATAAAATATGGGATTATTTTAAGGATTATTTTAATGAGATTTGAAATGCTTTATAGCAAAATACATCGTGCTAAAGTTACTGATGCGAATCTAAACTATGTGGGATCTGTTACAATTGATGCTAAGCTTGCTCAAAGTGCAGGTTTGTTTGAGGGAATGAAAGTGGAAATTCTTAATATCAACAATGGTGAGCGTTTTAGTACTTATGTAATTTTTGGACAGTCACAAGCAGGTGAAATTTGTCTCAATGGCGCTGCTGCAAGAAAAGTTCAAGTTGGGGATATAATCATTATTGTTTCTTACGCGCAGTATGAAGAATCAGAATTGCTATCTTATCGCCCCACTATTGTAATGGTAGATGCGAACAACAAAATATTATCTATAAAACACGAGGTATAAAATGTTTGATTTAGAACAGTTGAATGGAATTTTTGGTGATATGAAAAAAGAATTTTCAGGCATGGAAGAAAAAATTAAAGATACGATATTTAGTGCAAAAGCCGGAGGAGGGTTGGTAAGTGTGTCCATTAATGGGGCAGGCGAGCTTATAGACATAAGCATTGATGATAGTTTGCTGGAAGATAAGGAATCCTTGCAAATCCTTCTTATTAGCGCTATCAATGATGCTTATAAAAATGTCGAAGAAAACAAAAAATCAATGGCGCTTCAAATGTTTGGAGGGATGAATATATTTGGAAAAAATGATGCCTAAAATATTTATCCTAAAAATTCTACTGGTTTTTGGGTTAGCCGGTAGCGTTTTTGGATATGATTTTTCTCATTGTATGAAATATTATGATATTGCTTCTACGCCCTTAAAGAACACATACTCTATTTCATTAAAAACTCCAAAGAAAAATGTTTCTTTGCTTTTTTCACTCTTGCCCCCACAAGGAGTAAAAGTACTTAAAAGAGATCCTTTTGTGGGGTTGTATTTGATTGAGACTAAAGAAACAAAATATGCTTATCATCTTTTGGACATTGATGGATATGCACGGAGCAAAGAACTTGCTGCAATTGGATCCAAAACTTCTGCAAAAGGAAAGATTTTAAAGTCTCAAAGTGGTTTTATCCATTATGCGCAATTTTCTACTCCTATACCTATAAACGGTGTAGTAAGTAATATTTGTTATCAAATTTATGGGATTGGAGTAGGGGGAAAATATTTTATTGATAAAAAATATATTGATAGATTTCTGAGACAAAATTCGCCTTATTATGGAGATATTGGCATAAGGGTATCTCAAGAAAACAAGTCTATTATTGTTGTTCAAGTAGATCCATTTTTTAAAGAGAATCCATTTTTGCCTAATGATAAGATTATAAGCATCGATAATCAAGCTATCGTTACGCCGGAACAATTTGAATGGAATGTTAGTAATTTGGCTTACCATAAGAATGTAGAGGTAGATGTGATTCGTAACGGGAAACACCAAAAGTTAAAAGTAATTGCAGATAAGCGTTATGGAGGGTTTTTGTTGCCGGATACTTTTTTGGAGAGGTTTGGTATCAAGTTAAATCAAAAACTTGAAATTACGGAAATTGATAAAAGTACTCCCTTAAGGCTTCCTCAATTTCAAGTAGGAGATAGGATTGTTTGGATCAATCATGAAGCTATCATCAAGCCAAATGATGATTCTGAAGAAAAAATAGAAAATTCCTTAAGAAGTGCCTTTTCTCAAGCAGGTATAAAAGGGACTATAGAAGTTTTGATTGATCGTGATGGGCTTGAATTTTATATAAAGTTGTGAAAAAATTATGGATATAAATTTTTATCAAAAAACTTGCTTGGAATTTGAAGAATTTTTGATGCAATCTTGTCCAAAAATAGAAGGATTTCATCCCTACTTTGAACGCGCATTTTGGGAAATGATGTTAAATGGAGGTAAGCGATTTCGTCCTAAGCTTTTATTGAGTATAGTTTGTGCTTATAACCCTTCTTTGAGTAAAAATGCTTTTTTACCGGCGCTTGCTTTGGAATGTTTGCACACTTATTCCCTCATTCATGATGATTTGCCTGCAATGGATAATGCAAATTTGAGACGAGGACACCCTACGCTCCATAAACTTTATGATGAGGCAGGCGCGATACTGGTAGGAGATGGGTTGAATACTTATGCTTTTTATCTCCTCAGCCAAGCTCGACTTGATAATGGGGTCAAAATCAGGCTTATTTCAGAGCTTTCAAATAATGGAGGGATTGGGGGCATGGTTATAGGGCAGGCAATGGATTGTTATTTTGAAAATCAAACTCTTGAGATCTCCAAACTCAAGATAATCCATCATAACAAAACAGCCAAACTTATTGCTACGAGTCTGAAGATGGGAGCTATCATTGCAAATCTTGCGCAAAATACTATAGAGATGTTTTATGAATTTGGGATTGATTTGGGGCTTTATTTTCAGATACGTGATGATGTCATTGATGCAACTCAATCTGAAATACAAGCAGGCAAAACTACCCAAAATGACAAAGAAAAAAATAGTTATGTAAATTTGCTTGGATTAGAGGGGGCAAGGAAGCACGCCAAAGATCTTCAAGAAAATATTTTAAAAAAACTGGAAAATATGACTGAAGGGGCAAGGGTTTGTCTGAATGATTTGTTGGGAGAGTATTTCAAAGAAGGAGTGAGATGAAAAAAATATTACTTACTAATGATGATGGTTATGATTCCAGAGGGTTATTAGCCCTTAAAGAAGCGCTTTGTGAGGTTGCTGAGATACTTGTTGTCGCCCCTTGTAATGAAAAATCTGCTTGTGGGCATGGATTGACATTAACAAAACCTCTAAAACTTGTAAAAGTTGATGATAATTTTTATAAATTAGATGATGGTACACCTGCAGATTGTATTTATCTGGCGCTCAATACAATTTGCAAAGAAGGGTTTTTGCCTGATTTAGTCATATCCGGAATCAATTTGGGTTCTAATATGGGGGAGGATATTACTTACTCAGGGACAGCTGCAGGAGCTATGGAAGGTGTTATACAGGGGGTCCCTTCCATTGCTATTTCTCAAGCAATGCGAGATAAAGATTTGATGAGTGCTTTTGATTTTGCTTTGGCAAAACAAAGCATTCTTGAGATAGTAGATAAGATTTTTAAAAATCAATTTCCTCTTTGTGGGCGAAAATTTTTGAATATAAATGTCCCTCAAATTGATCCATCACAATCCAAGGGTTATCAAATCACTCAAAAAGGATATCGACTTTATGGCAATGAGGCTCATCTCAATCGCAATCCTAGAGGACAAAAATACTATTGGTTAGGGCTTCATCCACTTGCTTGGAATGAAAGAGAATTTCCCAAAGATATGATTTCTGATTTTGCTGCTGTGCATCAAGGTTATGTGTCTGTTACACCCATTACATTGGACATGACAAGCTATGAAGATATAAAATCTTTAAAATCTTGGTTAAAATAATTAATTTGCCGATATTGTTTATATATTTTGTTTTTTGGAGCACCTTATGAGATTTAAAATCCTTACTTTTTCTTTGTTTGTAATGATTTTTTTGGGTTGTGCCAATAAGCTTCATATGGGATATTATTCAGTTATACAGAGAGATTATACTTTTAATGTGCATGCTCCAATTGTGATTGTTTATGACAAAGATGATCTCTTGAGTGCTGCTTATAGTAATCTGGTTATTTATGAACTCCAAAAAAGAGGTTTTACAAGTGTTTATAAACAGACGGATTTGCCAATAAAAAGAGCAAGAAATGCAATTTTTATCAAAGTATTTCGAAGTATTCAACCTTATCCGAATGTGAATTTTAATTTTTCTGTCATTGATGATGGGGTAACCCAGTCTTGTTATTGGTATGGCACTCAATTTTATTGTTCAGGCAAAACAAATAAAATTTTTGCTTTGACGGGTTATTCAGAGAATTTGAATTATCTCTCAAGCTATCATTTTGTTTTGGATTGGTATGATTTAAATCTAAAAAGACGTGTTTTATATGTAGATGGAAGTATCAGGGGTAAGACTTGTGGTTATAGTCTTTTTTTTAGAGATTTGGTGATTCACACAATCAATCGCATTGACTTTACTCGTGGAGAGCGTTATCAATATTACTCTGAACTTCCTTATTATTGGCCTTGTGATTAAAGAAGAATTAGAGAGAATTAATAGGAGTTTTTAATATGGTTATTAGGCGTTCTTTTGGATTTTGTGCTTCGCATATTGTGCGGAATTGCACTTCTAGAAGATGTGCCGGGAGTCTTCATGGGCATAATTACAAAGTCGAGATTTTTGTCAGCGCAGATTCTTTTGATAGCGCAGGCATGGTGCTTGATTTTGGAATTTTTAAGAATCAAATTGCAGACTTTATTGATGGCTTTGATCACGCCCATCATTTTTGGGATAAAGAAAGTTTAGATTTTACTGAGTTTGTAGCCAAACATTCTGCCAGATATGTAAAACTTTCTTTAAACCCCAGCGCAGAAAATTATGCGCTGTTGATATTATTTTATGTAGATAAGATTTTTCAAGCTATGGAATTTGGAAATTCTGAAGGAAATATATGGGTGGAATCTGTGCGTGTTCATGAAACCGATCATGGTTATGCAGAAGCTTTTAAGCAAGACTTATCCAATCCAAATTTTATGAAATATATTCATTTAGATTGTGTTTGGTTTTCAGATGAAATACGTTCAGAGTGGAAGAATCCTCTCATGCTTGAAGATCTCAAAAAATATCATCAAAATCCTTTAAAAAAACCTTTTAAAAATCTTATTCCTCCCCATCAAATCAAAATTCAATGCTAGCTGTTTCGGAGGTTTTTTATAGTTTGCAAGGTGAGGGAGAATTTATAGGTATTCCTAGCGTTTTTTTGAGATTGGGGGGTTGTAATCTTTCATGCCCGGGATTTGGGGGTAGAAGTGATTATAAAGGGATAGAATTTTTAGGTTGTGATAGCATTTATGCTGCTAATCCAAAGTTTTCTCAAGAATGGTATTTTTATCCTAATGCACAAACACTAATTGATAAAATGCAGTCTTTTTCAGATATAAAATTTGATGTAATTCTTACCGGTGGGGAGCCAAGTTTGCATTTTAAGAATCCTATTTTACTTGAAGTGATTGAATATTTTTTGTATAGAGGGCATCGGGTTTGTGTGGAAAGTAATGGCAGTATCGAGTTTATATTTAATCATATTTTGAGAGAGCTTTATTTTACTTTGAGTATTAAATTAAGCAATTCAGGGGAGGTATTAAAAAAACGAATCAAAAAAGAAGCTATTCAAAATATTATTGACAATGCAAAAAGAGTTGTTTTTAAATTTGTTTTAAATGCCAAAATGTGCGAGGATGGTAGTGCTATTGAAGAGATTAAGGCTTTACTTAAAGATCTCAATCTCAAGAATAATCAAATTTATTTAATGCCTCAAGGAGTAAGCTTGGAGGAGCTTGACAAAAATATTTCAAAGATATACCTACTTTGCTTGCAAGAAGGATTTTGTCTCTCTGATAGGTTACATATACGCATATGGGGAGATAAAAGAGGCGTTTAATAAAAAATAAAATAGTTTTTTAAGAATAATTAAAAAAGAGGTTCATCCATTTCTTCAGGTTTAGATAATCCCATAAGTTTAAGAACTGTGGGGGCAATATTGTTGAGCCCACCATTATTTATTTTTGTAACACCTTTGCCCATTACAAAACAATATACATCTCCAACGGTATGATTGGTGAGTATATTTCCCGCATCATCTTTCATTTCTTCGCAATTACCATGATCGCTTGTAATAACAAGAGCATAGTCTAATTTTTTAGCACATTCAAGAATCAGCCCTAATTGAGTATCAATAGTTTCAATGGCTTTAATAGCAGCTTCCATATTGCCGGTATGACCAACCATATCGCCATTAGCAAAATTAACCACAATCAAATCCATACCTTCATTCATAAATTTTTGCACAACCAAAGAGACTTCTTGAGCACTCATCTGAGGGCAAAGATCATAAGTGGCAACTTTGGGGCTGGGGATAAGGACTCGAGTTTCATTGATAAAAGGCTCTTCAATCCCTCCATTGAGAAAAAATGTTACATGAGCATACTTTTCGGTTTCTGCGGTATGGGCTTGTGTGAGATTGGCTTTAGATACAACTTCTGCAAGCGTGTTGTGAATTTTATCCTTTGGAAACAAAACAGGGTAGGGAAATTTTTCATCATAAGGAGTCATGGTAGCAATTTTAAGATTTATTTTTTTGTTTCTTTTGAAATCATTAAAATCAGGATTCCCAATAGCTTCAGTCATTTCTCTGGCGCGATCATTTCTAAAATTAGTAAAAATGAAACCTTCCCCATCTTCCATTCCTCTATAATCTCCAAAACTGACCGGCAAAATAAATTCATCAGTGATATTTTGGGCATACATTTTATCAATATATTCAAGCGGGCTTAAAGAAGTGGGATTTTCTCCTGCAACAATGCTTTCATAAGCAAGCTTGATGCGATCCCATCGCTTATCCCGATCCATAGCATAAAATCTTCCTGAAAGGGTGGCTATTTTGATATAAGGGGAACAGATGTGTAAAGCTTGATCTAAATATGTTTTTACACTTTTGGGTAATACATCACGACCATCGCTAATAAGGTGAAGCCAGACTCTTTTACCCAAAGATTGTAATAATTTTGCAATAACAAGAAGGTGTTTGAGATGAGAATGCACCCCTCCATCACTTGCCAAACCACATAAATGAAATGTCTTGCAAGTTTGAACCAAAGAGATAAAAGCAGGATTACTTTGGATTTGATTATTTTGTATGGCTAGAGAAATTTTTACCAAATCTTGGTGAAGAATTCTACCTGCGCCAATGCACATATGCCCTACTTCTGAATTTCCCATTTGACCATCCGGCAAGCCTACACTCATCCCATATGTTTTGATTAGTGAATGAGAAAGATGACTAAACATCCACTCATAAGTAGGTTTTTTGGCATGATAAAAAGCATTATATTGTGTTTTAGGACTATAGCCTATACCATCAGTGATGACCAAGAGAGTTTTTTGAGCCATTCTTTCTCATTTCCCTTTTGTTTTTTGGTTATGAAACCCGGAAGATATTCTATTATTATTGATTAAATACCATAGCCGGACTTGAATAATTTTTGTCATTTGAGAATCAATCAATACAACATATTTTACCTTGTTTCTCATGGTTTAAAACATAAATTAAACTGATTTATTTCACTAAATTTTATGAATATTTTGTCATGAAGAGTATGGTTTGAACTCTATATTTTAGACAATACCCATAGTATTTTCTGCGATACGATGAAATTGATATGGTTTTATGGAGAGTGGAGAGAAGGGAAAAATATGATAATGAGGTAATCTTTAAGAAAACTTAAAATAAGTTACACTCAGGTTTTATAAATAAATTCTGAAATGATATAAAATTAGAAAATCCTCTTAAAATAACTCATCTTATTTTTAGATTTCAAATAGATAAAATAGATGATGATTTGATAAAATTAGATTTTATCTAATTATAAAAGGATAGATATTGATAGAAAATATAATGAAATTAGCTGTTTTTGACTTCGATTCTACGCTTATGGATGGAGAAACGATTGAATTTTTAGCAAAAAGCTATGGAGTGGAAAAAGAAATTATTCATATCACACAAAAAGCTATGAAGGGTGAATTGGATTTTTATGAGAGTCTTAAATCTCGTGTTGGTTTGCTCAAAGGTATGCAAGAACAAAAAGCTAGGGAAATTTGTCAAACCCTCCCTTTAAATCCCGGAGCCAAAGAAGTTGTTTATGGGTTGAAAAATAAAGGTTATAAAGTTGTGTGCTTTAGTGGAGGATTTCAATTTGCAACTGCTTATTTTAGAGATATTCTTGGGCTTGATGGAGAATTTAGCAATATTTTACATTGTAAAAACGGCAGATTAAGTGGCGAGGTAGGAGGGGAGATGATGTTTGGTTTTTCCAAAGGAAGAATGCTCCAAACTCTTCAAAAACTCCTCAATATCTCACAAGCACAAACTCTTGTTGTTGGTGATGGGGCTAATGATGCCAGCATGTTTGCTTATGCAGACAAAAAAGTCGCTTTTTGCGCAAAAGAAATCCTCAAAAAGCAAGCAAATATTATTATTGACAAAAAAGATTTACAAGAAGTGTTGGCATATGCCTAAGATAATTCCTCATTTATTATTATCATGAATGATTCAATCACGTTATTCAAAGGTTTCAAATTTTTGTTTTTTGAGATTAAAATTTGCAAGATAGATATTTGAATTATTTTAAATAGCCATAATCATGAAGCGCATTAGCCATTTTGACCAAAATAGGACCTGCTTTTCCCCCACTCTGACCATGTTCGAGTAATATGGTGATGACATATCGCGGATTTTTATAGGGGACAAAACCTGTAATCCAAGCGTGGGATCGATGAAAATATTCCATGTCACTTTCTTTTATTCTAACTTTGATTTCTTGGGGGATTTGAACAACTTGTGCGGTCCCTGTTTTGCAAGCAATGGGCACTTTAGATCCTAAGGTGTGTGAATATGCCGTCCCTCCTTTGATGCTACAAGCCTCATACATACCTTTTTGAAGCACATTAAGTTTAGATTTTTGAAAATCATTTAAGACATCTTTTGGTTGGTAATCTAATTCTTCTTTGCCGAAAATTTTAGCAAAATGAGGTGTAGGTAATTTTCCGCTTGCAATCAGGGCAGTATATCTGGCAATTTGCATGGGTGTTACCAAGAAAGCTCCTTGTCCAATAGAAGTAACGATGGTATCTCCTGTGTACCATACTTTCCCATATCGTTTCATTTTCCATTCCGGATCAGGGACGATCCCTACGAATTCATTAGGAATATCTATCCCGGTTTTTTCTCCAAAACCAAGCTCTCTAAGCACACCGGCAATATTACTCATGCCCGCATTTTGAGAAAGTTTGTAAAAATATACATCTACAGATTCTTTAAGTGCCTTGATGAGATCAGATTTTCCATGTCCTGTTGGTTTCCAATCGCGAAATTTTCTTCCTCCAAGCTCAATATAAGCCGGCGTATCAATTTTTGTATTTTCATTGATCCCGGCATACTCTAAAAACGCCAAGCCCATACCCATTTTGATAACAGAACCCGGAGGATAAAGGGCATTAACAAGTTTATTGAGCAGAGGGTTAAAAACATTTTCACGCAATGCATCCCATTTTTGAAAACTAATACCCCCAACAAAATCATTAAGATTGTACTCAGGATAACTCCCTGCTACAAGAATATCACCATTGTGAACATCCATGATAACAATAGCTCCAGTTTTATTTTGAAACTCTTCATCAGCGATTTCTTGTAATCTCATATCAAGGCTAATGATAAGATCATTTTGTGTTTGAGGCTTGGATTCTTCTAGAATTTCTAATTCTTGGTTGAGGGCATTGACGGCTACAATTTTATGTCCGACTTTGCCTTGCAAGAACAGATTATATTGTTTTTCAAGTCCTGTTTTGCCAATAATACCGGTATATTTACTCACAGGATCATTTAAAATATCATTCTCATCCGCAGCTCCTACATAGCCAATGACATGAGAAGCTGAGAGGTTATTAGGGTAGAGTCTTTTTGTGGAAGGTTGTACTAAAATATCAGGATTTTGAATAATTTGAGCATAAACTTCTTGCATTTGGGCATAAGGGATAAAATTAACAACTTTTATAGGAGTATGATTGTAGGCAGAAACTTGTTTTGTGTATGATTTGATAATGTCTTCTTGATTGATGTTTGGAAAATATCCTTTAATGATAGCGATTTGTTTTTGTAGGGAATCATTTTTAAGCAAGGGATTAAATGAAATAGAAAAACCTAATTCATTGATAGCTAAGGGTTCTCCATTCCTATCAAGTATTTGTCCTCTGGCAGGGACCAAAATTTCTTTTTTTGTCATATTTCTTTGGGCAAGTTTCTCAAAATATTGGTGAGATTTGATGGTGAGGACAAATATTTTAGTGATGAGGGATAACCAAACCACTATAAAAATAAAAATGACGATTTTATATTTTATATTTAATTTTTTCATAAATAATTCCCAAACAAGCTTCATAAAATACATAAGATATAAAAATAGAACCCAAGTTTGAACTAAGTGTCCCGCCAAACATTTCTAACAAATACAATGCAAAGAAATAAATAAAATAGATTAAAGGTATGTAGAAAAATATAAAAAATACATTTTCCTCAAAAAGCAAGCGAAATTTTTTTACCACAAGCCAATTAGTAATCACAAAAACAAGGGGCAAAATACCTGCATGTTTGTTGTGATCAAATTCAAAAAATATCAAACAAGCCACAATGCTAAAAGTTACAATCCATCGATTTGTTTTTGAAGTTTGCATATAAAAAACAAAAAGCAAACCAAGCATAGGAGGTAGCCATAAATAAATATCACCCAAACACGTATAAACACAAAAACACACTAAAAGCAAGGATGCTTTTAGAATTTCTTTAAAAGTGCTATTTCTTCGCAAATTGGAAAATGTTTGCATGCAATACAATCCGCCCATATTTTGTGGTTTGGCAAAAGAGATTTTTCAATCACTTCAAAACCTAATTTTTTAAATAATTTATCATGGTAAGTCAAAACTAAAAATTCTGTAATACCAAGAAACTCACCTTCTTGTAATACTTCTGCGACAAGTTTGCTTGCAATTCCTTGTTTGCGATAATTCTCATCTACAACCAGACTTCTTACTTCTGCTAAAATAGGTGAATAGATATGCAAGGCGCAAAAGCCAATAATCTTATCTTGATCTTTAGCAATGAAATAAGAACGCACAGAAGTAGCCATTTCTTCTGCAGAGCGAGGCAAAATAAATCCTTTGCGCACCTCTTGTTGCACAAGCGCGTGCATAGGGGCAATATCCTTTAGGGTTGGTTTTTGTATTGTTAAATCAGTTTGTATCAATTCCAAGCGCTCCCTTAAAAATCATTTCTCGTATTTTTCCTTTGCCACCATATCTTTTGTCTATAATTTTATCATTATTTGATGTTACTACTTTTGCTTTTTGATAAAATTGATGTTGTTCATTTTTGCTTAGCTTGTCAAATTTGGTATAAATGCTTAAGATTTCTTGATCCCCTTTTAAAATATCATTTAAAGCTTTGCAGACATAAGAATCCAGTTCAAGTTGGGTATGGCGCGCATCAATTAAATGGATAAAAAGTTTAATGTTAGTGCGATAATTTAAAAACTCCCAAAGATTTCTCTCCCAATCTTTTTTGATTTGCTTGGAAACCTTTGCATATCCGAATCCGGGTAAATCTACAAAACGAAGAGGAATAGTTTGCGTAGTTTGCAGGGTTTGATCTTCTTTTTTTTCCCAAATTGTGTTAAAAAAGTTAATTAATTGTGTTTTTCCCGGTGTTGTTGAGCTTTTAGCCAGTTTTTTATCCAGCAAAGTATTGATAAAAGTACTTTTGCCTACATTGCTTCTGCCTAAAAATACTACTTCGGTTATATTTGGTGGGGGACATTCTGTGAGCTTTGAAGCAGAAGTGAGAAAATTGGCTTCTTTAATGAAAATCATTTTTCCGGCTTGTCTGATTTGGTTTTTGGAGATTGTTTTTTGGAATCTTTTTGTTGGGTGTCATCAAGATTAAAAATAAATTTAGCCGGTTTGTTTTCACTTCCAATAACATTAGCATAGCCATTTTCATTATTGACAATAATTTCTTCTCCTCTTATTGTGTTTGCTTTGCCTATTTCATTGACTACGGCATTTTGGATCAATCTGTATTCACCGCTTTGGGCATTATAAGTGAGCTTATCTGAATGCCCCTTAATTTCTCTGCCATCTTGCATAAAAATATGGAATTTAACATTCCCTTGGGCTTCATAAGATTGAGGTTTTCTATTTTTGTCTGTATAGATAATAACTTTATCAGCCTCAAGAGTATCTTTGGATTTTTTGATATGCACATCGCCTTCTATGATAGTGATACCTTTAGCATCATTGCTGGAGAATTTTTTAGCTGTTATTTCAAGTGTTTCTTGAGCCCAACCCCACAATACAAATACACAACAAATCAAGAATAGCATTTTTTTCATTTTTGATCCTTCTTTTCGTTTGTGTCTAACAAAATTTTTGAGATAATATCAGTAGCTGTAATATTTTGGATTTTTTTATTATAGATAATATTTTTACCTTCAAAATTACCTTCTAATGTGCTTAAAATAAAACTTCCATTGCCTTTGAAAATCTCTTTCCGATAATCATAAGTGCCGCTTTGACTCCAGAAACTCCCCCCATCACTCTTGATGTAAGTAGCTCCTTTTGGAAAGTGGTAAATATCCCCTTTTTTAACCACTTCTTCTCCGCTTATATACTCATATGATTCTTTGGATTGGGTATTATATCTGCTAGCCAAAAAACCATAAAGCACCTCGTAATCTTTAAATTGTAAAGCCTTGGCGCCTTCAATTTTCATATCTACAGATTTAGCATTAACCTGATACATGTTAAAGTCTTCTAATTCAATTTTTGCTAGAGTTGGGCTTGTTGTATCTTGTAAATATTTCGAAGGCGCGAAGAAAAAAAATGAGCCTAAGGTGATCCCCAAAAGTATCAAGAAAAATTTTGATACACTATTGATAGAGTTTAAGTACTGCATCTTTGAGCCCATCTTTTAAAAGGATATACTCAATCATTTCTCGCACAGCGCCCTTACCTCCATTATTCTGCAAAATTACATCTGCATAATCTTTAAGCCATTTTGCACAATCATGAGGCGCAAAACAGAGCCCACACTCTTTAAACATTGCCAAATCATTTAAATCATCTCCAATGCAAGCAATTTGATGCGTTTCAAGATCGAATTTTTTCTTGAGTTTGGAGAGCGCTTCTGCTTTGGGAATGCCCATATAGACTTCAGAAATTCCCAGTTCCTTTGCTCTAAAAGATGTAATCCCTGAATGTCTGCCTGAGATAATAGCTACTTTTTTATTTAATTTTTGCCAAGCTACTAATGCCAAGCCATCTTTAGCATCAAATGTTTTACTCTCAATAAATTTTTCATCATAAGTAATCCCCCCATCCGTAAGAGTCCCATCAACATCTAAAACAATAAGCTCAATCACAAAGATCCTTTTGTGCTCGGAATTATTATTTGATTATTTTTGATCAATGCCCTTCTTAAGGCAATTCCAAAAGCTTTGAAACTTGCTTCAATAATATGGTGAAGATTTTTACCTCTTTTGAGGTAGATATGCACACATAACCCTGCATTGATCGTTAAGGCACGAAAAAATTCTTCAATTAATTCCACATCAAAATCCCCCACTTTGCCTTTAAAAGCGCCATAAACATCCATATCAAAGACTAAAAAAGCTCGATTGCATATGTCCATATCGCATTCTACACAAGCCTCATCCATTACTACTGCTGCATTTCCAAATCTTTCAATAGCCCTTACAGGGTAGATTTCTTCTCTTAAAAGTTTTCCAAGTACAATCCCACAATCTTCAACACTATGATGATCATCAACATGTCTGTCACCTTGACAAGTAATGCTAAGGTCCATGAGAGAATGCTTTTTTAGCGCTTCTAACATATGATTGAAAAAGCCTATTTGCGTATCAATTTTACCCTCACCGCTGCCATATATTTCCAAATTTGCTTGTATTATCGTTTCTTGCGTATTGCGTTGTATAGTTTTCATTATTACTCCCTGATAATTACTCCGGCGATATTTTTAGATTTAGCAAAGTCAAGTGCTTCATCTTCGCTTTTGAATCCTTCTACAAATACTCTATAGATAGGTTCGCCATTACCGGTTTGCTCTCTTATTTCTACGTGATAAATTCCTTCAATAGATTTTTGAGTTTGCTCTTTGAGAGATTGTGCTCCCTCTTTTTTCCTAAAAGCCCCTACTTGTAAAGAGAAATTTCCTCCCTCAACACTGTTTTTACTATCACCAATTTTAAATTCTTCTTGCAAGCTTTTTGATTGTGCCATATCTTTAGAAACAGAATTTTCATAGTTTTTGGAAATTATCCCTCCAAATCCTAATATTTCAAGCCTGACTTTGGCAGTTCCCTTAGCCACCATATCAATGTCTTTGGCTGCTGCATTTGACAAATCAATAATGCGTCCATCAACAAAAGGACCTCTATCATTGATCCTCACGACAGTGGTTTTGTTATTTTCTTTATTATGGACTTTAACAACAGTATTCATAGGCAAAATTTTACTTGCAGCTGTATGGGCATGCATATTATAAATTTCTCCATTGGATGTTTTTTTGGAATGGAAGTTTGGACCATACCAGCTGGCAATACCATCAAAGATTTCTCCTACATCCACACGTGTAGGATAATACCATTTTCCTGCTATTTGATAGGGTCTCATAGTTGCCCTTTGAATGGCTGCAGAATCACGCATTCCTTCCATCATAGAGGGATTGGGATTATCAAGGTTATTAGAGCCATCAAATCCTGAAGATCCTCCCAAATAGGACTGATTGGCGTAATTGGAGGTATATTTTTTAGAACGATAAGCGCTCAGACCTTCATAATCACTAAATGCACCCATTCCTCCATTATAAACACTTTGAGAAGAACACCCCAAAAATATCCCTACTCCCAAAAATAAACCCCCTCTTTTAAAATGTTCCTTCAATGATTAGCCTCATTTTGAGCAATTTTTTGATAATTCTTTTTGATTACAGGGACAATAAGTTTTTGATTGATAGACAAAAATGAATTTTTAAGATTATTAGTAATTTTAATTTCTTGAATGCTTACTTTATATTTTTTTGATATGGAAGTCAGAGTTTCTCCATGTTTGACTTTGTGGAGGACAAACATTTCATTAGGGTTTTTTTCTTGTGTGAAATTTTGCTTGAAATAAGCAAGCTTTTCATAGGGGATATAAACTGCGTATTCATTGTATCCTGGGGGCAAAAAATTATAACGAAATTGTCGGTTGTATTTTTTGAGATCTTCCAGAGACATCCCTGCACCCTCTGCGATTGCAGATAGCATAGTGCCTGCTTTGATATTGAGACTTGCTAATGTGCTCATAGCTCCACGATTGAGTAGATATTCTCTATCTTCACTTTTTAGTTTTTCAATATTATTGAATGCCAATGACATACTTAGAATCATTTGAATATAGCTTCTTGTCTCTTTGGGGAGGTATTTTTTATGTTCATCCAAAAGCACGTCAATATCTGTGCTTTTAGCTTCCTTAATAGCTTTTTGAAGACGCCCCACACCACAATTATAAGCCATAGCTGCCAAATACCATTTTCCGGTAATTTTATACAAAAATTGAAGGTATTTTATGGCTGCTTGCGTGCTTTTGATAGGATCACGTCTTTCATCAATATAATCATTGATTTTAAGTCCTAATTGTTTGGCTGTATTGGGCATTAATTGCCAAATTCCTGCGGCTTTTTTAGGACTATAGGCTCTTGTAGAAAACTCTGATTCTGCCATCGCTAAAAATAAAAATTCTTGTGGGATTCCTGCTTTGGCTATCATGCTTTTAAGGATAGGGATAAACTCATAACTGGAATCAAATTTTTCTAAAAAATAATCCCATCTTGCTTCTGCAGTATTGGATTTAAGCGAGTTTTTTGCCCTTAATTGGGCTAAAAACGTTCCACTGACTCCAAATGAGTTCAAAACGTTTTCGCTGAATCTATCATAAACTAAACTATCAAAATCTGCTTGTAACATATTTGCTGAAAATAAACAAGTTAGCAAGAAAGTCATTTTAAGTTGCATTCATTTTCCTCATGAGAATATTCATTATTTTACAGATTCAAAAAGATGATTTTACTTGAAAAATACTTAAAGGTAAAATGAATCCATAAAAATATATCTTCATTGATTATATTTTTCCAAATAGTTGATAAGCATTTTGTGTGCTCAAATGTGCAATTTCATCCGGACTCATCATGAGAGTTTCAGAGAGTTTTTGGACAATAAGAGGGATAAACATTGGCTCATTTCGTTCGCCTCGATGTGGATGAGGAGTGAGATAGGGGGCATCTGTTTCAAGCAATAATCTGTTTTTTGGAATTTTTGGCAAGATTTCGATGATTTTTTTCGCATTTTTAAACGTGCAAACACCTCCTATGCCATAATAAAATCTATCTGAAAGTCCTAATAAAATCTCATCTGCATTAAAGCAGTGTAGCACTCCTCTTAAGTTTTTATAAGTATTTAAAATCTCAAAAGCATCTTTGCTTGCTTCTCGAATATGGACAATCAAGGGCAAATCATGCTTTAGGGCTAGTTGGATTTGAGAAATAAATACTTCTTTTTGTAGGGCTTTATAAATGTCTTGATTGGTCTGAGGGAGACGGTAATAATCTAACCCGCATTCTCCAATCCCTACACATTTTGGGTGAGTAGCCCAACAACTAATACTATCTAATGTGCTACTTCCAATCTCATAGGGATGAATACCCGGTGCAAAATAAATATAAGGATGATTTTGCGCAATATCAATGGCTCTAGGTAAGTCTTTTGGATCAGCTCCCGGAATGATGATTTTTTCTATGCCTTTTGATTTTGCTCTAAGGATAACTTCTTCAAAGTCATTTTCATAGCATTGATTATCCAGATGGCAGTGAGTATCAACTAAATAGCTCATTTTTTTCTCATTTGTGGTAGAATTTAAGTTCTTAAAATATTATTTTAGTCAAAAAATTTCAGTATTTGACAACAGAGAGTAAAAAGGATTTTATTTGTTTAGCGGGCTTGTGCGTGAAATTGCAAAAGTGAAAAAATTTCAGAACAATATCTTATCTCTACAGGCTTCTTATAAGCCTCAAATTGGGGATAGCATATCTGTTAATGGAGCTTGCCTTACTGTAGTGAAGAATCATCAAGATGGTTTTGATGTTGAGCTTAGCAAACACACACAAAAACACGTTGCTTTGGAAAATTATCAAGGGTTCATACATATAGAACCTGCGCTATTGGCAAACTCTAGATTTGATGGGCATTTTGTCCAAGGGCATATTGATGGGATTGGGGTTATTCAAAATATTGTTTCAAAAATAAATCAAACTGATTTCATAATTCATGCTTCTAAGGAGGTCTTAGATCTTGTCATTCCTCAAGGTTGTATTGCAGTAGATGGGATAAGTCTTACAGTATCTGATATTTTTCATAATGGTTTCAAACTCACGCTTATTCCCTATACAATGGAACACACTTTGTTTGGTTCTTACAAACTTCACAGAAGGGTCAATATTGAAACAGATGTTTTAGTAAGAAGTGTTGCGCATATTCTTAAAAAACGAGACAAAGATCTTGATTTAAAATCATGGAAAGAAATTGACTCTATTTTGTTGGGTTATTGATGAAGAATAAAACTCTCAAAGCAGCTGCACTTGCTTATAACAGACAAATAGATACCCCTCCAAAAATACTTGCTTCAGGAGTTGGAGAAGTGGCAAAAAATATCATTGCTAAAGCAAAAGAATTTGATGTACCGCTTTTTGCTAATCCGGTTTTGGCAGATTCTCTAACGAATATAACTATTGATGATTGTATTCCTGAAGAGCTTTATCATGGAATTACAGAGATATTTATTTGGCTAGAAAATACGCAGCAAGTTTGTCAATTAAGCAAAGAAGAATAAAACTTCTTAAAGCAGACTTGGACTTGATGGCATAATTTGGACAATTACACAATCACAATAAATAAAGATTTAGATTCAAAAGTATAAAATCTGAATTTATTTTATAAATATCAGCAAGTTTATTTTAAAAAGAGAAAAAATGTTAAGCATGGAATTTATCCCCAAGCAAAAAGATCAGGATTTTGAGATGATAGCCAAATGGCTTGATAAAATTCATTTAGATTTTATCATCATTCCTGATAGCCCCAATCTAAAATCTACGCCGGAAGCCTCTATAGTAGCCCTAATTTTTGAAAAAAAATTAGGCATTCAGTTTATTCCAAGTATTGCAGGTTCAGGTAGAAGAGAAGAAAGAATAGAGAGTCTTTTGCTTGGGTTGAAATATTCAAATATCTTCAATGTAGCTGTTGTTGGAGGGGATTGTTCCGGGATGGGGGAAATAGATGGAGTGGGACTGGCAAAAAAAGCAAAAAACATATTAGGAGAGGAAAGTTTAATCATTTGTGGGAGTAAGGGGACAATTGATTTGGCAAATAAAAAAAATTTAGAAGCAAAAATTTCTAATGGCGCAAACCTCATTATCACTCAGCCTATTTTTCACCCAAAAACAGCGCAAAAATTCTTGAAAGATTTTGAAGATGTGGCTAAGGGAAGTAAAGTAGAGGCAATGATAGGGTTTTTTCCTATCTATGAAGAAAGGTTTTGTATTCAAATTAGAGAGAATAATTTAGGTTTTGATATTCCCTTAGGTTATCAAAAAGATATTGCAAAAAATCCTTTTGAGAGTAATTTGAAACTTTATGAAGAGATGAAAGCCATTTGCCCCCATATCCACATCTCCGGAGCAAAAAACAATTTCTTAAATAATTTTATTTCGTTTTTGCCTTCTTCAAAGGACTTTTAAAAATCTCTTTTTAAAAGCGTCTCTATTTTAAGAATTGTAACAAGCTTATCTTCTCTTTTGCCTACTCCATATACAGGATTATCTTGTTCGACAAGAGTTTCAGGGACCGGATCAATATCAGAATTTTTGATTCGAATTGCCTCTGTGAGTTTATCAATTACAAATCCGGCAATTTCATCATGATGACGCACAACAAGGTAACGAGTATCTTTGTCTTGTTTAGCAGCAGGGATTCCAAACTTAAGTCGCAAATTAATCAAAGGAAATACATTCCCTCTCAGATTAAACACTCCCAAAACATAGTTTGGAGTCCCGGGAACTCTTGTGTATTCTATAGGTTTAACAATCTCAATCACATTTAAAATAGGCACTGCAAATTCTTCATTACCTACAATAAATCCAATAACTTGTAAAATATCTTCAATTTCTTCTTGTTTGTTGATGCGTGTATTATTTTCTTTTTGCTTGTTAAAAATTTCTTTGAGTGTTTTGTTATCATTCATTGCCGGCTCCGGTTAGATTCAATTTTATATTTCTTTTGACGACGTTAGCAAGATATTCAGGAGTATAGGGTTTGGTGATATATTCAGTCATGCCTGATTCAACGCCCAACATACGATCTGTTTTTCTTTTTCGACTTGTAACGGCGATGAGGGGTAAGTTTTTAAATTTATTGTATTTTCTGACTTCTGTTGCAAAAGTATAGCCATCCATTCGAGGCATTTCTATATCAACAAGCACTGCATCAGGAGTTTTGTCGCTATTTTTTATAATTTCAAGCCCTTCGACCCCATTAGAAGCTTCTAAAACAGTAACTCCTAAGGGTTTAAGACATTTTTTCATAATGGCTCGATCGGTATTGCTATCATCAATAGCAAGAATAATATAATCACTGGGAGAATTTTTGATTTTAGAAGATTCAGCTTCATCTAAAAGTTTATTAATGCTTATTTTGATGCTTTTTGCCATTTCCATCATTGCAGCTACGTCCATAATTAATGTAATTTTTCCATCACCCCTCACAGTAGCTCCTGCTATTCCGGGAGTATTTTTGAGATAATAACCTAGAGATTTGATAACGACTTCTTCTTGTCCTATTAAATAATCTACAATTACACCAATTTTTTGGTCAGCAAGACCTATAATCACCACATAAACTTCTTTAGTGGGTTCAAGGACAGAATTTACTTTAAAAATATCTGCAAGACGCACAAGCGAAAGCACTTCATCGCGAAGTCTTAAGACGCTTTTTCCATCAACGGTATAAATTTCATCCTGAGTGACACGCACTGTTTCAAGAACCGAAGAAAGCGGGATAGCATAGTATTCTTCTTGCACGCCTACAAGCAAAGCTTGAATAATTGCAAGAGTGAGAGGGATTTTGAGTTTTTCTGTAGTGCCTTTGCCCTTTTCAGATTCTATTTCAATAATACCATTGAGTTTTTCGATATTTGTTTTGACTACATCCATGCCTACACCTCTTCCTGAGACATTAGAAATAACTTTTGCAGTGGAAAAACCCGGCTTAAAAATAATCCCAAATGCTTCTTTATCACTCATCCCATCAGCTTCTCTTTCTGTGATAATTCCTTTTTCAATAGCTTTTTGTTTGAGCATGTCCGGGTCAAGACCTTTCCCGTCATCAGCAATTTCAATGACAATATGATTGCCTTCGTTATAGGCTTTGAGTTCGACTTTTCCGGTCTCTTCTTTGCCTATGATATTTCTTTCTTCAGGGGTTTCAATACCATGATCACAAGAATTTCGAATGATGTGGATAAGAGGATCTCCAATTTCTTCGACGATAGATTTATCCAGTTCTGTTTCTTCACCTGTGATAACCAAATCAATACTTTTACCAAGTTCTCTGGATAAGTCCCTCACCATTCTTGGAAATTTGTTAAATACTTTTCCTATGGGTTGCATTCTTGTTTTCATTACAGCAAGTTGCAAATCAGTTGTAACCGTTGAAATAGAAGAAACAACTTGGTTGAGTTCTTCTAAAAATCTTTCACCATCAAATCTCTCTTCTACATCGCCATAAATTCGGATCAATCTATTTTTGCCAAGAACAAGCTCACCAATAAGATTCATCAAATGATCCAAGCGACGCACATCAACACGGACGGTTTGTTCTACATTTGTTGATGGAGTTTTATTCTCAGTTGTTTTAGGGGGTTGAGTATTTTTGAGGAGTGAGTTAGGAGACTCTTGTTTTGGAGAAGGTGTTTTTGTCAAGTTATCTTGATTTTTCTTTTGAGCACGTTTTTGTTTATCGGCTGCTTGACGCTTTTGGAGAAGTCTTTGGATTTCTGCTTCGACTTCTTCAGAACTCATATGCTCATAGTCTTTATCCGGTTCATCTGCTAAGGGATTTTCCGGATTTGTTGGTGTTGCCGGATGGGAGGAAGAGGTTTTTTGTTCTATTGATTTTTTTTGATCTGCGTGTTGGTTTTTGAATGGGACTTGGTCTTTTTCATTTGAAATTGCTTGGAGTTTTTTTACTGCATCTGAGATATTAATATTTGTATTAGAATCCGTTCCTGTGTCTCTAATAGTTATTAATAGAGATTTCATTAAGTCAATTGATTCTAAGATGATATCCATAATATCCGGAGTGAGTTTGATTTCACTTTTTCTGGCTTTGTTGAGGACATCTTCCATGTTGTGTGTCAAGCGAGTGAGTGTACCAAAATTCAAAAACGATCCTGATCCCTTGATAGTATGAGCGACTCTAAAAATACGATTGAGGAGTTCTAGATCTTGAGGGTTATTTTCAAGCTCAACCAAGTCTTGATCAAGTTGCTCGACCATTTCAAATGCTTCAATCAAAAAATCCTCCATTATTTCTTGCATATCATCCATCTTGTTACCTCTTTTTTATTTTAAAATTAATTAATAAATTTCTATATATTTTACAATCTTTTCTATAAATTTTCATTTAGCTTAGAATTTTTGAAATTTCATCATAAAATTTATCTGTATCAAATTTAACTAAATAAGCTTTAGCTCCTAATTCTTTTGCTTTTTGCGCACTGTATTTATCACAAATAGAGGAATTGAAAATAACAGGAATATTATAAAATCTTTTGTCATTATGGATTTGTGATAAAAAATGAAATCCATCCATTTTGGGCATTTCTACATCAGAAATAATTAATCTGAGATGGTGAGGGAGGGATTCTTGAAATTTTTCATACAATTTTTCTAATTTGAGAATACCATCTTGCCCATCCATAGCTTCTACAATTTCAAAGCCCATATCCGTAAGATTTTTTGCGATGAGATTTCTGGCAGAAGTGCTATCTTCTAAGAATAAAACAATGCCATTGAATTTGCTTTTTACAGAAGGAGTTGTTTGTTTTTTATTGTTCTCTTCAGTGAGGTTCAAATCAGCAGCAATACTTTCTAAATCAAGAATTAAAAGCGTTTTACCTTCTTCAACTTGCGTAACTCCGGTAATTTTTTCTCTTGAGGTTGTGTTTGAAAAATTAAAATGGGCAGGTTGTATATTTTGCCAGCTAATGCGTCTGATGCGTTTTACACAATCGACCATAAAACCTATTTGAATATGATTGATTTGGGCAATAATGATATTTTTTTCTTTGTTGGAAGGATAAGTGGAGATACCAATCCATTTGCAAAGATCAACCAAAGGGATTAATGTTGATCTCAAATCAAAGACACCTGTGATATAATCAGGGCTTGCAGGGATCTCGAAAATTTCAGGCATTTTGATAATTTCTTGAACTTTAGCGACATTGATACCATAAATACCTTCATAAAGACGATTATCCCTAGTTTCAAAAATCCTAAAATCAATAAGCTCAATTTCGTTTGCATTTAATTGATGCTTTTGGAGATGATCTTTTGCCAAAATATTTCCTCATTGCTTATAGATATGATTGTATAACAAAACTACTTTCTTGGCAATAAAAAGAAGGTAGCGAAAAATATCTTTGAGTGTTTTGTCCAATATGAAAATGTCCCTCTATAATCCCATAAGGAGCGTGTAAATGATTTTTTGCCGCAAATTCAGTATATTTTTGAATTCTTTTTTTGCTAAAAATATCAAATTGTTCGTGATTAAATTTTAATTGAGAAATATTTTTTTTGTGAATCTTTTTTGCGAAGATGTGATAAATGCCCCCAAAGCTTAGTCGATCGATTATTTTTAAAAAACTTAAAAAAAAAGGGTTGGTCAGTGTGTTGATATAGATTTCATATTTTTTACTCAAGAAAATATCCCCATGAGCAAGTAAAAAGTATTTGTTTTCTTGGGTGAATAATGCAGGTTGCAGGGTGCGTGGGTATATTTTCACATTTGGCAACAAATAGCTATCAATCCCAAAATCATGATTGCCTTCAAAATAAAATGTTTCGCATTTTTGGGATAACTCACAAATCAAAGCAAGAAGAGGTTGATTATCTTTCTGACTGGAAGGGACATGCCCTACTAACAGATGAAAAATATCTCCCATAAAAAAAACTTGTGGAGGTGGGGAAAATATGAGATTTTTCAATAATTGAGGGAGTCTTTCATCGCCATTAATATAGTGAGCATCAGCGATAAATAAAGCTCCATCTTTGATTATAGGGATATTAGAGAGTGAATTTTTCATTTTAGCCAATTTTTGGGATGGAGAGATTTTCATCCAAATGACACATTAAATTAGCATTGACAACCCCTTGAGAGCTTGCTCCTCTTAAGAGATTATCTATGGCTGTGTTGATATAAATATCTTTTCCTCTGCATTTGGCAAAAATATCACAAAAATTACTTCCACGTACACTATGAACATCTGCAGGAATATCTCTAATTCTAATAAATGCCTCATTTTCATAGCATTTTTTTAGAATTTCAAGGGGATCTATGGTTTGTTTGAGTGTAGCAAAAATACTTACAAGCATTCCTTGCGTAAAAGGGACAAGATGGGGTACGAAATTGACTTTTACGGGCTTATTGCCCAAAATAGCGCATTTTTCTTCTATTTCGATTTGATGACGGTGTTGGAATGGAGAATAACTGAAAATATTTTCGTTGATTGTGGGGTAATGAGTATTTTGGGTGAGTTGTTTGCCTGCTCCGCTAACCCCACTTTTGGCATCTACAAATATACTGGAGTTTTCCAAATAAGGCAAAAAGGGTATAAGCCCCAGTAAAGTAGCCGTAGGGTAACAACCGGGATTTGCTACTAAAGAGGCTTTTTTGATTTTTTCTCTTGTGTATTCTACTAATCCATAAACAGCCTTAGAGAGATTTTGTGTATCTGTATGCAAGGTTGCATAGTGGGATTCGTAATTTTTTTGTTCCAATCGATAATCAGCTGATAAATCCACTACTTTAACTCCGCAAGCAAGAAGTTCTTTGGCAAAACTCATGGCATTTTTGTGTGGCAAGGCAAGGAAAACTAAAGAACATTTTTTTGAAGCTTCTTTGGGGTTAGCTTTTTGAATTTTTAAGTCAAAAACTCCCTTAAGGGCAGGATGAATATCACAAAGATATTGCTCGCCTTGAGAATTTGCCACATAATTGATTTCAAAAACAGGATGATTTAAGAGTATTTTTATCAACTCTAACCCCGTGTAGCCACTTACTCCAATAATTCCTACAGGGATTTTATTCATATTTTTTCTTTTAAATGATGGTATAAAATTATAGATGAGATTTCTCCCCCGCCCATAAATTGTAAAAATTCTATTTTGTCTCCCTCTTTGGGGAAAGTGCTATGCCATTCTTGTTTTTTAACTACAAGCGAATTCAAAGCTACTGCAACGACTTTTGCTTCAATGCCAAGTGCATCAAGGATGGCTTGTATGCTAAGAGAAGTTCTGAATTCTTGGGTTTGTCCATTGATGATTAATTTCATTTGAATTCTCCATGATCTATATTGACTAAAATATTTTTTATATCAAAATACAAATAATAGTAATTAAGTTTTGATATTTTCCTCAGGTTTATCACTAATTTTTTATTTTTAATGTTACAAAATTATAACCGATAATTGCCGGAAGTCTCATTGTATTGTAAAATTTTAGAAATTTTACAATGTATCTGATTATTTTTTAAACAAATTAAAAAATCGATAAAATCCCCCGGATTTATTCTCTTGTTTGATCCTGGAAACAACCAAATCTCCTTCTTTGGCATCTTTTGTCATGGTTGTCCCGCTTGCTATGAGGACATTAGATTGAATGTTTAGGGGAGCTATGAGTTGCGTATCACTACCCACAAAGACATTTTCTCCTATAATGGTTTTGTGCTTTTTTTTGCCATCATAATTGCAAGTAATCACGCCTGCTCCAATATTGCTACCCTTATCAATTTGGCAATCCCCCAAATAACTCAGATGCCCTGCCTTTACTCCTGTGAGTTTAGAGGCTTTGACTTCTACAAAATTGCCAATATGGGTATTGAATATTTGACAACCGGGTCGTATATGCGCCATAGGTCCTATATCGGAATTTTCAATCAAGCTATCCTCTATAACAGTATGGCTTTTAATTACAGAATTAACAATCTTAGATTTTCCACTAATACATACCCCCGGTTGGATATGGCATTGTCCTTCAAAAACTACATCTGCTTCCAGATATACAGTATGAGGGAGGTGTATTGTAACCCCTTGATTGATTGCTTGATTTCTTAAGCGTTCCAGCATAACATCTTCTGCTTGGGAAAGATGGAGTTTTGAATTGATACCCAGGAATGATTTTTCATCTACAAATACAGGAGTGATGTCTATTTTATCTTTTGAGGCAAGATCAATAATGTCTGTAAGATAAAATTCTTTTTGGGCATTGTCATTATGCAACTTCGGCAAATAAGTTTCCAGGATACTCTTATGGATTGCATAAACCCCTGCATTGGCTGTGGAAATAGTTTTAATAGACTCACAGGCATCTTTTTCTTCAATAATTTTTTGGACTTTTTGGTTCTCTACGATGACGCGTCCATACCCGCTTGGATTTTCAAGGGTGAAGACGCTAAGAGTAATAGGACTTATTGGTAAAAGTATTTTTTCAAGTTCTTCTTGAGTAATGAGGGGCATATCCCCGTTGAGAATAAGAATTTTATCATATTTTGTAGGGAATGGGGTTTGAGATGCCCCCATGAGCGCCCCACCGGTTCCGGGATAGCAATCATAATTTTGCAAATGAAAATTAATTTTATCCAAACAATCTTCAAATGCTTTTTGAGTGGTTTGAATAATCTTATCGTATTGATGAAAAACCACAATATGAATATCATCACTTATCTTTAGAGCTTCTTTTATAGAAAAAAATAGCATTTCTTTACCGCAAATTTTATGCAAGACTTTTGGGAGAGGTGATTTCATCCTTGTTCCTGCCCCTGCTGCTAAGATAATGACAGATACAGACATATTTATTTCCTTTGAGTCAATAATTTATAAAATTTTAACACAATTGTAGCTATATTACGGCTTTATTTTGAGTGAAAGTGGAGGTAGAGATGAGAGTGATATTTGCCATTATCATCGGGATTCTTGCAGGTGTTAGTCTGGGTTATGGAGCTGATGTTAGCATCCCTACAGTGAATCTTTCCCTCTCCGCGCCTTCATCGCCCAAACAGCTTGTTACGACATTAAATATTGTTGTTATTTTAACCTTATTAGTATTAGCACCTTCTTTGGTGCTTGTGATGACAAGTTTTACGCGTCTTATTATTGTTTTTTCATTTTTGCGCACTGCTTTAGGTACCCAGCAATCTCCTCCTACACAAATTTTAGTTTCTTTGGCATTGGTTTTGACATTTTTTATTATGGAGCCGGTAGCAAAAGAAGGCTATCATGCCGGTATCGAACCTTATATGTCTAATAAAATTTCTTATGATGTTGCTTTTGAAAAAACGGTTGCTCCATTTAAAAATTTTATGCTTAAAAATACGCGTGAAAAAGACTTGGCTTTATTTTTTAGAATTCGTAAATTGCCAAATCCTCAGACTATTGAAGATGTTCCTTTGAGTATTCTTGTGCCTGCGTTTATGATTAGTGAGTTAAAAACAGCTTTTCAGATAGGATTTTTATTGTATTTGCCTTTTTTGGTAATCGATATGGTGGTGAGTTCGATTTTGATGGCGATGGGTATGATGATGCTTCCTCCTGTGATGATTTCTTTGCCATTTAAAATATTAATTTTTGTACTTGTAGATGGATTTAATTTGTTGGTGGGGAATTTGGTGGCAAGTTTTAAATAGTTCATTAAATTTAGTTTATAAAACCAATGGTTTATGCCGGCTAAAGCATCACAAACTACTTATTTGTAGGTTTTATAGCAAATCTTGCCATTACACTCTAAGATAAATATTCCTTTTATCTATGTATTCGCGGGATATAATTATTAAAATAATTGAAGCCCTTTAAGCTTGAATGAGTTTATTTCTCTCTATGGCTACGTTATAATGATCCATACAAGCATACAGATCCAGCGTAGAATCATTATAAAATTATCCTTTCGTTTTTCTAAAGTACATGATTGTTTTTGAGGCTATTATGAGATTGAGATAGAGGAGATAAAATTTTTGATATTTTATAATGAGTTTTAAAACTTTGGTGGACCCTGCGGGATTCGAACCTGCGACCGATCGGTTATGAGCCGAGCGCTCTGACCAGCTGAGCTAAGGGTCCTTTTTTGTTGATGTTTTTAAAAGGGTTGGAATTATACTCAAAATTAAACCTAAAGGCAAGCAGGTTTTCTAAGATGGCAAAAAGGACCATAAAGGTAATAAAACTACTCCCTCCATAGCTAAAAATAGGCAAAGGAATACCTACTACAGGAGCTAATCCTATAGTCATTGCAATATTGACACCCATATAAAAAAATATAAGAATTGAAATTGCGCTTGCAACCACTCTCAAACGATAATCTTTGGAGTCTATAAAACAATATGAAAAAATATGCAAAATGAGTAATATATAAAGCCCTACAAGAATCATAGCGCCAACAAATCCAAAGCGTTCTACATAATAGGCAAAGATAAAATCACTTGTTGCAATTGGTAGGAATTTGAGTTGTGTTTGCGTTGAATCTTCTTTGGATTTACCAAAAATACCTCCTGAACCGATTGTAATGACAGATTGTCTGACGTGATAACTTGGCTTTTCAGAAATAAAATCGTTGATTCTTTTGCGTTGGTAATCATGGAGAGAGCCATAAATGAGTGGAGAAGCAACAAGAATAACAATCAAAATAAAAATCCAAATTTTATAATTTACCCCTATCAAAAACAAAACACTAAACCCCATCAACAAAACAACAAGCGCTGTCCCTAAATCAGGTTGTTTGAGTATAAGAAGGGTAGGGAGAATAATGTAAAAACTAATTTTTAAAAAATCTTTAAGATGATAGCCTTCTCTTGGGGGAGGATTATGATAGATAATATTGGCAAGCATTAAAATAATAGCAACTTTTACAGGTTCGCTGGGTTGAAATGAAAGTCCTGTACCCGGAATAACAATCCAGCGCTGAGCGCCAAGTTTGGTTGTCCCATAAATATCTACAGCTAAGAGTAAAAGAATGCAAAGCCAGTAAAAAACACTGATACTTTTCTCTAACTTTCTAAAAGGAATAAAAAAAATAATCCAAAATAATATAAAACCTGTTGCAATATAGATACTTTGCTTGATACTCATGCTTTGGCTAGCTTCATTGATAAGGAAAAAAGACATTGCCACAATTGGAAAAACAATTAAAAGCAATAAAAAATCAAAATGTGTTAAAATCCGCCTGTCAATCATCAAGGGTTTTGCCTTAGGTAGAATATTTTTAATAATTTTAACAAATTTAGGGTAGATATAGCAAATGAAGCAAGTATTTGAAGTTAAAAATTCGCATAAAAGGGTAGATGTCTTTTTGTCTCAAACCCTTGAAATTTCTAAAAGTCAAGCTCTACATTTGGTTAAAAGCTCTCTTGTTTGTATCAATCATATGGTTTGCAAAAAAGGTGGGGAAAGCCTTAAAATTGGAGATAAGGTGATGATTCTTGCTCCCCCTGTTATTCCTTGTGAGAAACCTTCTGAAATACATAGGGATATCGCAATTATTTATGAAGATTCAGAAATTTTGCTACTCAATAAACCTCCCGGTCTTGTTGTCCATAGTGCCCCAAGCGTAAAGGAGGCTACATTGGTAGATTGGCTTAAAATGAAAGGTTTTTCATTATCAAGTTTAAGCGGGGAAGAGCGTTACGGGATTGTTCATAGGTTAGATAAACAAACAAGCGGAGCTATCATCATAGCCAAAACTAACCAAGCCCATGTCAAACTTTCCCAACAGCTTAAAAATAGAGAAATGGGGAGATATTATTTGGCTATCATTGATGGGATTATGCCCCAAAAAATGACGATAGAATGCCAAATAGGGAGACATCCGAAAAATCGTCTCAAAATGGCAAATCTTGATACTTTTAGGCACAAAAGATTGGTATCTCGATATTCTAAAAGTGATTTTATCCCGCTATTAGAGAGCAAAAATGGCAAATTCCAACTCATTGGGGCAAAACTTTATACAGGGAGGACACATCAGATTAGGGCACATTTGCAAACACTCTCAAAACATATTCTTGGGGATAGGCTTTATGGTTATGAATTGGATATGGATATTCGTATTATGTTGCATGCTTATTTGATATATTTTATACATCCTTTGACAGGAAAAAAGATGTTTTTTAAAGTTCCTGTTTTTGATGATATGTTAAAATTTTTAAATGATAATTTTGATAGGATAATTTTAGATGAAGTTACAAGAGAAGATTTCATTTTTCATTGTTTTGACACTTTTTAGTTTATTGGCAGGGTGCGCTTCCATGAATAATAATGTCTTATCGCTTTTTGGCGCAGAAGACAAGATAGATACTCATTTGCCTATCATTAAAAATATCCGAACAATTAATGATGTCAAATCTGTTGGATTTGAGTGGGAAAGTCTTGGTGATGATGATATTTCTTTGATTAATGGTTTTGTGCTTTATCGTGTGCAAAAAGGTGGGGGAATTAAAAAAATCGCTGTGATTAAAAATCCCTTAGCAACTCATTATTATGATAATGCCTTAGCCCCACAGACAAACTACACTTATCAAATCTCTACATTAGGCAAGAATGGGCATGTATCTCCAAGATCGCCTCTTATACAAGTCAAAACTTCATTTATCGATCCTGTTGAGAGTGTTTTTGCTACTCAAAAGTATCCCAAAGAAATAAAAATTATCTGGAGTCCCCACCCCAATCCCAGTATTTCCAGATATATTATCCAAAGACAAAACCAAAAGGGTGAATTTTTGAATATCGGCGTGGTTAAAAATCGCCTTTATGTGGAATATTTTGACAAGGATTTAGAAGATGGCAAAGAATATAAGTATCGTGTGATTGCAGAGAGTTTTGAAGGGGCAAAATCTTTGCCCAGTGTTGTTGGCATTGGAAAAACAAAATCCAGACCTCTCCCTCTTTTGGGACTCAAGGTAAGCACAAATTTAGCCAGAGAAATTCAGATTTATTGGGATAAATCTCCACAAAAAGATGTCATTAAGTATAAAATCTATGCCGGCGCTTCTCCCAAAGATCATTTTAAACTCATTGGGGAGACAACTCAAACAACCTACACAGATAAAATAAACACAGATGGTATCCAAAAATTTTATAAAGTTGTTCCTGTTGATAAAACAGGTATCCAAGGAGAGTTGCCTTTGGTTGCCCTAGAAGGGAGTACTCTAGGCAAACCCCCCACACCTGTTATCTTAAAAGGAGTGGTTGTGAAAGGAGAAGGGATTATTCAATGGCAAAAGATCTCCAATCCTGCTATCAAAAGTTATGCTATTTATCGCTATGAAGATGGTTTTTCTTCCAAACCTCTTCGTTTTAGAGATATTGTTAAAAATGAATTTATTGACAAAGAAATGAAAAAAGGCAAGGTCTATCACTATCAAGTTGTCAGCGTTGATAAAAATGGTTTAGAGTCTTTGCCAAGCAAAGAAGTCAAGCTTCTTGTTAATGAGTAGTTGATGCCTCATTTTTTAGCTCAAGATATTTTTTTAGGAGAGTTGCCTTTTTGTGATGGGGGGTATGAGATTTTGTATGAAGCATTTAGTTTGAAAAATCCCAAAGAGAGTCTCATCAGGGTTTCTTACCAAGCCAATGATTTTTTTGTGAGAAAAATTTCTCGAGACAAAGATATTTTACTCAAAGCTGAGAAAATTACCAAACCAAACCCAATCGGGATTTTGAAAGGTGCTCTTCGTGTGCTGTCAAAAAAGGCTAATGTTATTTGTCATAATCTTAATAATGATTCTCCAAAACAAACACTTCAAAGTAAATTTTTTCTCAAGTCTCAAGAAATTTCAGAGCTTAAACTCAAAGATTTTCAGATTGAGATTGGTTTTGGATCCGGAAGGCATTTGTTAAAAATGGCCCAAGATAATCCAAAACAAATTTATATTGGTATTGAAATACACACACCCTCTATTGAGCAGATTTTGAGACAAATTGAGTTGTCCGGATTAACAAATGTTTATATCGTTTGTGCAGATGCAAGGATTTTGCTTGAGATTTTGCCTCCCAATGAGTGCGAGGCTATTTATGTGCATTTTCCTATTCCTTGGAGCAAGAAGCCTCATCGCCGAGTTTTAAATCCCAGATTTCTCATGCAAGCTAATAGAGTGTTGAAAAAAAACGCTTCATTAGAGCTTAGAACTGATGATGAAGAGTATTTTGAAGATGCCCTCAAGATGGCTTTGAGTTTTCAAAACGCTTGTGTGAGTATTTCTAAAAATCTATCCACGGAAGTGGTGAGCAAATATGAGGCGCGC
The DNA here is from genome assembly GCF_002272835.1 of Helicobacter sp. 11S03491-1. NCBI lineage: Bacteria > Pseudomonadati > Campylobacterota > Epsilonproteobacteria > Campylobacterales > Helicobacteraceae > Helicobacter > Helicobacter sp. 11S03491-1. The sequence goes on along the minus strand of NZ_MLAO01000006.1, from coordinate 7,406 downwards.
TGGCAAAAACAGCAAAAAGATATTTTTGATTTAAAAATTTTTTCATTACAAGAAAATCAATCGGATTACAAAATAGAGTATGATTTTAAATTTGATTTTTTAGATCTCAAAAATTTATGTTTTCCTTATCGGCAACAAAAAATAGTCAAAAAAGATTATTTTTTGCATATTTATGATGTTTTTAAAGTTCGTGAAGAAAAAATTATTTTGTTGATAAGTTTGGGGGATTTTCATTGGCCTATCAATAAAATAATTATTTTTGATATGAAAGGGGGGCACTATTTTGGGGGTAATCCTTTGGCAAGTATTGCTAATATCAAGGCACATCAAGAATTATTAAAAATATTAGCGGAGGTTAAATGAGCATTATTATTCGAGCAAAAAACTTACATTTAGCTTATAAAAAAGAAGAGCCCATTATTAGAGATGCTAATTTTGAGATTAAACGCAAAGATTTTGTATTTGTTTCAGGGGCTAGCGGGAGTGGTAAAAGCACACTTTTAAAATCGTTATATGGGAATTTATCGATTTTTGGGGGAACTTTGGAAGTTTGTAATATCAATATTGCACAAGCAGGCAAAAGGCTTATTAATGAACTACGTCGTAATATTGGCATTGTATTTCAAGATTATAAATTGATTGAAGAATGGACGGTAGAGAAAAATATACGTTTGCCTATGGTAATTAGTGGGTATAAAAAAGAAATTTGTGATTCTCAAGTGGAAAAACTTCTTTCGCATGTTGATTTGCTTTATAAGTCCAATCGTTACCCCCTTGAACTCAGTGGAGGAGAACAGCAAAGAGTGGCAATGGCAAGGGCTATTTCTCATAGACCTTTGTTGATATTAGCTGATGAACCTACAGGAAATTTAGATGATTATTCCAGTGATATGATTTGGAGTTTGTTAAAAAGCGCTAATGAACAATTAGATGCAACTGTTGTGGTGGTAACCCATAGAATTCCGGATCGTCTCAATATCCATTACAGGAAACTCAATATCATAGATGGAGAAGTGTATGAATACTCTTAAAAGACATTTTTCATTGATTGTGCCTTTGTTGGCATTGCTTTTTAGTCTGCAGAGTATTGTTTTGGTTAATCGTGCCATATCCATTAAAGAGGATAGACTCTCTCAAAGTTATTCAATATTGTTAGCTAGCAATCAGAAATTAAGTTTTGATTTTATAGCCAAAAATATCAAAGAATCTAAAGGTCTTTCGTTGATTAACCCTGATTTTTTGCTCGAACGAATCAAACAAAATATAACAGAGGCTAATATTGCTGATATTAAAAAAGATCTCCCTTTTTTCTATTCGCTTAAACTTTCGATTTTTCCTGATCAAAAAAGACTTCAAGCTATTAATCAAACCCTCCTTAAAATACCCGGAGTTACCAAAGTAGAAGCTTTTAGCAAAACACATAACCAAGTCTATAGACTTTTATTTTTGATTAAAATCAATGTTTGGATTTTTGCTTCACTCATTACAATTTTATCTGTTTTGCTAATTATTAGGCAAATTCAAATTTGGCGTTTTGAGCATAGCAGGCGAATGGAGATTATGGGATTTTTGGGGGCATCTGTTTGGATTAAGAATAAAGTATTATTTCAACTAGCCCTTATAGATTCTATTGTAACAAGTATTTGTATTAGTTTAGGGACTTTTTACTTGTCTTTGCAAGGTGGGTTCAAAGAAATGATTGCAGCTCTTGAAATACAAGGAGATATTTTTAGATTTGGTGAGGATTTTTTGATGCTTTTATGTGTCTCTATAGCTATTTGCGTGTTTTGTGTGTGGGCTGTCATCATTTCCCAAAGGAGATCTTAAGTGGGATTGTATCGATTTTTTTTAATTTTTGGAATTGCGATTTGTTTGCATGCAGCAGGGATTGAAGACATTAATAAAAATATTAGCACCAACCAAACTAAACTACAGAAAAAAAATCAAGAAAAAGCCACTATTAGCAATCTTCTAAATACGCTTGGAAATACGATCAACCAAAAACATACCCAAATCAAAGAACTTAACAAGCAAATTGAAGATGTCCAAAAAAATATCAACAAAAATCAATCTCAAAATTCTCTTCAAGAAAAAGAACTTCAAAACTACAAAAGTACTCTTGAAAATCTTGAAAAACAAAAGGTTAAGATTCAAGATGACATGACTAATATTTTGATTAAAGATATGGCATTTATTATGGTATTAAACCACCGAAGTCCTATTTCTCCGGATGATATTATCCTTCAAGAGATTTTTAAAACCCTCAATAAAGATTCCAAAAACAAAATGGAGCTTTTGAGTAAGCAAGAGGCTTCTATCAATACCCAAATTTCTCAAATTTCCCATAATATCAATAAAATTAGCTTATTTATCAATAACCAAAAAGATAAAAAACAAAAACTTCAAACCATGATTGGACAGCAAAAAAAACTGATGAGTAATTTAAAATCTGAATTGGAAGCTTATGATAAAAAACTCAAAGATATTGATAATGAAAGAAAAAGTCTTGATAGTATCCTCTCAAAATTAAACATTTTGAAACAAAATAAAGAAAAAGAGTTGTTGGCAAAAAAAGCTCAAGAAGAACAAGCCAAAAGGGCAAATCCAAAACTTAGCACAATTGACTCCAACCAATTGCAAGCCCCCCTTGATGTTAAACAAATGGCAAGCTCTTATCGAAGTATCTCAACAATGAAATACAAAGGGCAAAAGACAATTTCCCCTCTTTCAAGCTATGATGTAGAACAAAAATTTGGACCTTATTTTGACCCTGTTTATAAATTGAAAGTTTTTAATGAATCTGTAACTTTGGTTTCTAAGGTTCGCAATGCTGTTGTGAGAAATATTTTTGATGGGAAAGTAGTTTATGCCAAAGAAGTGCCCATTTTGAAAAAAGTAATTATCGTTGAACATGCAAATCAAATGCATACAATTTATTCTCAGTTGGATAAAATTGCCCCCACAATCAAGCCGGGGTTACGAATCAAAAAAGGTTATGTAATCGGCAGAGTAGAGCAAAAATTGGGTTTTGAAGTTACGCAAAAAGATAAACATATCGATCCGTTAGAAATAATTTCAAAAAGTAAATAAAAAAAAATTTCAAATAGACGATATTAGAAGTGGAGTTATATATGTTAGGAGGAAATGATGATAGATAATATACAAGGAAGTTCAGCTTCATCATTGCAAAATAAGTTAATTAGTCTTGCAAGTAATGCAGGCAGACCTATGAAAAATAATAGGAATGCTCAAATATCTTCAATGAAGCAAACTCAAGAAATAGATGCTTATCATGAAGGCATACGCCAAAATGATTTGAAACAAGAGTTAATAGCGCTTGGCAATGAGCTTAATAAAGAAATGAAACGGATTAATACAGACATAAATTTTAACTATAATGATGATATTCGAGGCTTAGTTGTTACAGTAAGGGAAGATAATGGAGATAAAATTATTCGTGAAATTCCTTCAAAAGAAGCCATTGAGCTTATGAAAAAAATGCACGATATTGTTGGGCTTATTTTTGACAAAAAAGGCTAATAGTGTTGCTTTTTAAGGAGTAGCTTGTGGCAATGGGCAAACTTAGCTCCCTGGGAATAGGGAGTAGTGTTTTAAATTATGATGTAATTGACAAATTAAAAAAGGCTGATGAGAAAACAATGGTTGCTCCCATTGATAAAAAAATGGAGCAAAATGTTGAAAAACAAAAAGAGCTTGTTGAAATAACAACATTAATCAGCAACCTGAAAGCCCCTGTTAAAAACCTCTCTGATTATTCACCTTATATTGCCAGAACAAGCAATGTTACAGGCGATGCTATCAAGGCAAGTGTTGGGGCAGGAGTGCCTATACAAGATATTAAAATTGATGTAGAAAGTATGGCACAAGGGGATATTAATGAAGTAGGGACTAAATTTTCTTCAAGAGATGATGCTTTCAGTAAGCGTGATATTAAACTCAAATTTTTTACAAATGGCAAAAATTATACCATTGACATTAAGGCCGGCATGAGTGTAGGAGATGTAGCTCAAGCAATTACAGATGCTACAAAAGGCGAGGTTACAGGCATCATTATGAAAACAGGAGGGGCGAACCCTTATCAATTAATGATCAACTCTAAAAATACAGGCGAAGATAGTCGTATTTATTTTGGATCTATTATCACTTCTAACCCTATTCCAAGCACTCCTATAAGTTTGGGAGAAGGTGATTTTGCCTTGAATATCAAAGATAAAAATGGCAACAATCAGACATTAAATATCATTTTTGATATGAAGGAGAATATGTCAGCTCAAGATAGAGCAGAAGCTTTAAAAAATGCTATCAAAGAGGCAATCAAAGACAATCCGGATACCAAAGATTTGCTGGATTCCGATATCAATATCGGGCTTACAGACAATGGTAAATCTCTAGTCTTCAACGATAGAAGAGGTTATGAAATTTCACTCAGTGGCAATAAAGTTGGCGCACTTGGTTTTGAGAGCATTCAATCCCAACAAGATAATCTTTTGGAGTCCAATGTAGCTGTCAAATCAGGGCATTTAGAGGGTATTATCAATATAGGATCAGTCCCCCTAAATCTATCCAAAATGACAAAAAAAGGCAATACAAGCGAACAAAACGCAAAGATTATTGCTGATGCTATAGAAAATATTGCAGGCATGCATGCTAAAACAGATGGGGCAGGTAAATTGATTCTTAATTCTGAAATAGGGGAGATGCGCATTACCCCCCAAGATGATGCAGGTAAGCAAGCCATTAAAGAGTTAGGGTTACAACAAGGATTGATACAAAATTATTCCAAAATTGAGAGTGAGGTTTTCAAATTTAAAAACCTTCAGAGTGCCTCTGATGCAAAATTTACCTATAATGGCGTGAGTATTAGGCGTCCAAGCAATGAGATTAATGATGTTATCAATGGCGTTTCCTTAAGTCTTCAAGGAACTACAGAGCCCGGTAAGCCTGCTATTATTAGTATCGGTAGAGATAATCAGGCTATTATTGATAATATCAAGGAATTTGTCAAAGCCTATAATGAACTTATCCCCAAATTAGATGAAGTAACGCGTTATGATCCGGAGACCAGGATTGCAGGTATTTTCAATGGAGTCGGGGATATTCGCATGATTCGATCAAGTATCAATAATCTTTTTTCTTATACGATGGGTGGAGGAGGTGATTTGCAGAGTTTGGTTAAGTATGGTTTGAGTATTGATGATAAATCCAAAATGATTTTAGATGAAGCCAAGCTTTCTAGCGCTATTAATGCCAATCCTCAGCAAGTCCAAGATTTTTTCTATGGCACAGATAAGAAAAATATCGAAGGGAAAGAAGTGCATCAAGATGGTGTTTTTGTACAATTGAATAAAGTTTTAGCAGGTTTGGTCGATGGTAGTAATGCAAAACTTAAAGTCTATGAAGATTCTCTGGATAGAGATGCTAAGAATCTAACCAAAGACAAAGAAAATGCGATGAATCTTTTAAAAACAAGGTATGACATTATGGCAGATAGATTTGCTGCTTATGATAATCAGATTGCCAAAGCAAACAATTCATTTAATGCAGTTCAAATGATGATAGACCAGTCAGTTGCCAAAAAGAAATAAGCTAAAATTTAAGGAAGTTGAATGCGAAGTGGAAATGCTTATAGTTTATACCAGCAAAATTCAGTTTCGGTTGAATCCCCTGCTAAATTGATTGAAATGCTTTATGAGGGCATTTTGAGATTTGCTTCGCAAGCACGCAGGCACATGGAAGCTCAAGACATTGAGAAAAAAATTTATTATATTAATCGTGCTACAGATATTTTCACTGAATTGTTAAACATACTTGATTATGAGAAAGGTGGGGAAGTGGCTACTTATTTGACAGGACTTTATACCCATCAAATCAAGCTATTGACTCAAGCAAATGTGGAAAACAATTCTCAAAAAGTTGAGATGGTTATTAATGTCGCTAAAGGATTGCTTGAGGCATGGAGAGAGATACATCAAAATGAATTGGGCAGATAGCCTTAAAATAGCTCTTCTGGAGAAAAATACTCAAAAAGCATATGAATTAATCACACACTTACCTGAAAAGTCTTTTAAAGACATGGAAGATCTTTTGGTTGCCCAAGAGTTGATTTCACAAACTATTGAGATGCTTGAGGGTGATCAAGAAAATCTCAAAAAACAAATGTTCCAAATCAAAATGGCAAAAAAATTTTTGGAGTAAATTTTTGCTCAAGAAGAGTTGTTTATCAAAATTTACATAGTTTAAATTTTTCACAAAACAATCAAGCTTTATTGTCCTTATCATAAAAATATATTTAAAGTTGATGGGTATTTTTGAGGTGGGTTGGAAGTTGGGTTTGCTTGAAGTCTGTGAAAAATATAATATCAGTGGATATATTGCATGGGAAAAACACAAACATTCTTAATCATCAATGATTTGGCAAAACTAAATTTATCAATGCCAAATGAGGTTATATAATTTAAAAGACTCTTTTTGCAAGCGATGTTATGGCTTTGTATAAAATTTTCTCCTCCCTCCCCAACTAGAAATTTAATAACCATGGACTTACAATGGGTAAAAACAGGAGGAGAATATCTATTTCTTGGAAATTCATCTCAAACTTACAAGCTTTTGTTTGCAAAACCTTTCCTAGCTTGCTTATCAAACTCATTAAAATAGTTTGTTTTAATCTATGGATTGCAACCTTTGATTTTATCTAACTTTAAATCAAACCTTATAATCAAGTTTTTAATCTATCTTTTTGGGTTTGTGAATGTTTTGAAGTTTGGTTAATTACTTTATTATTTGACTAAGAATCATTAAAGGAAGCTATCTAAATTTCTAAAAAGAGGCACTCTCCTTTTCTCTGAATTTCTTAAGGATCAAAGAGTCCTATGGGAAACCCCAAGAGGAATCTAAGATTAGCCTTTTTATTTGATCTCTTTCAAAGGAGCAATAGCATTTTTTCCTTGAAGGATACTAGCGACTTCATTAGCAGTTTTTTGATTTTGCAAAGCACCTTGCTGCGTCTTGAAAGTCCCCAAGAGATAGTTTTTGAATAAGACTTTGTTTGTTGTGCTTTGTGTATTGGGCACGTCTTTGTAAGTATATTCGATCACATAGGGATAATTTTTTAAGAGTTTTTCTTGATCGGGATTGAGGGCTGTTTTTTCCGGGATAGAATAAACTTCCAGATAATACCCTGCAGGGATTTTATTAGTTTGCTTGTTGCTAAAAGAAGGGGTTTTGGTGCCAGATGGATTGCGCAGCGCGGTATTTAAGCCTTTCTTCCCAAAAGCATACCTTCCCCCGATAGAAACAAGATAATTTTGTTGGTAATGAGTCCCTAAGAATCCTGCATCCACATCCGCATAAACTCTCCAATGATCTGTCAGGATAGAGTTGATCCC